>JALRJD010000095.1 GCA_023255165.1 Porticoccaceae bacterium
GAATGGTTGGGTCGTCAGTGTTAAAGCCTTCTGTTTTCAGGTCGCGATCTTTGTTCCAGATTCTCTCCAAAAAACCAATACGTTGTTGCTGAAAAAACTTAGCCGCTTGCAGCCGTTTGGCGTCATCAAACCAGAACTGCATCCAGCCCTGCAGGTATTCTGTAGGACGGTATTCACTTTGGGGGCTGAGCCATTCGATTTCAGTTGCCATTAATAATGGCGTGCCGCCACCGCCGCAAAAACCTACCAATACGCCGGCCTGCGCGAGCATACGCATGGCCGCCTGGGTGACGGAGGTACCGGTACCCAGTAGCAGGCAGGTGGTATTGGCAATCGGGATATTCCAATACTGGTTTTCGTTTTTTGCTTCCGTGAGGTAGAGCACGCGACCGTCTTTTTGCATCACGCGACATTTTTCCAGATAGTAAATATTGGCGCGTTTGGAGTGCAATATGGCTTTTAGGTCTGTCAGCTGTTCCATTTTCAGTACTTGTTGCTGGTCCGTTAGATGGCATTGTCACCGCTGTGTATGACAAAACATGTCGTGTAAATATATCCAGTGATTAGGCTTAGGCTTCTACCTCGGCTCTTTGTCGACTAAATATTTCCAACCCCTGCGCAAGCTTCAACGCCACTGTCTCTCTGAGACTCGCAGGCGCTTCGACATAAACATTGGGCACATGCCGGATAATGTCCTGGGTTAGCTCGCGCTCGTCCGAGTAGGGAATGGTCAACAGATAATCGCCCTGCTGCCATTCTCCATGCTGTTGCGGATGCCAGTTTTGCAGGCTGATCTCTCTGGCGATTTTCGGAAAGAAGCGCAGACGGGCGCTGTTTTCAGGCATGCCAGAGAAGATCCCGTAGCTGCTGGAGAAATACTCGGTGAGCGTTTCATCTGGAATTTCGAGTGTCGCATCCCTTGTCAGCATCAGCCTGTCAAATCTCGCCAGCGAGAATGTGCGCAACGCCTCGCGTCGGTGACACCAGGCATCCAGATACCAGTTTTCTCGATAATGAACGAGCCGCTGAGGACTGACAGTGCGCTTGCTTTGCTTGTTTTGGTAGTTGGTGTAGCGGACTGTTAGCTGGCGTTTCTTTAAGAGCGCCTCGCAGACCAGTGCAAACGTGTTTCCACTGATATAGCGATTGTTAAGGGGCAAAACCCGGATGCGTTTGTCAAATGTGCTGCGCTCAATGCCATGCGCAGCAAGGCGCTTGTTGATGTAGGTTTCAATTACCTGCAGCTCTTGATTGAACAAACCATGTCCAAAATGCTCAAGCAGGTTGAGTAACGTTGCCAATGACTGCAGCTCATGACTGGTTAGCCAGAGGCCTGGTAATTCGAAGATGTCTTTGTTTTTGTTAGCGTAATGCCAGCCCTTTCCTGCTTGAACATACTCAATGGGGGCGTCAAGAAAATCGCGCATTGCATCAATAATGCGTTTGATTGTTCTCTCAGAGCACTCGAGTTTCTCGGCAAGAGTAGCCGTCGATACAGGGTATTGACGAGAGCGGAGGATGCGGTGAAGTAGCTGAAAGCGGTCGAATTTATCCATTCCCTGGACTCTTTTTTGTTTGTCTTACTGAGCAATCCAGCCCAGACCCAAAAATACAGCCTTTTGCCCGGCTGCGTTGAATTCAGTGTAGCGGCAATTTGGCCATTAACTCAATATTTTTTCCAAACCATTTTTAATCACTCAGCCGATGCCAGGAAAATAGCGGGGTTTAGGGCAATCGTTACGGACTGGGAATGCTGTAATGCTGTCTTTGCGAGGGAGCAAAGCGACCGCAGCGCTCTATTAATGTCATTTTCAAGCTGCCTATGCGGCAGTAGCGGCTGTGTAATTCTGGGACTGCGGTATGGCCGCAGTGTCAAATTCGTTCTTCTGCCAAATAGTCTTCTAACAATTCTTCAGTCCAGCTTGGCAAAGCCTGTTGTATTGCAAGCAGATTTCCATCTCGCAATTCTGCAACCTTGCGAAATGGATCGTCCAAACGGGAGTTATCAAGCAGGTACACACGATCGCACAATGGCAAGGTCCGCCTTATATTTTGCAGGGTTCGCGGCACTCGCTCACTCACTTTGGCCTCAGGAACAAAATGGCCTCCTGCGAGCAGCCACAGCTGTTTGGCCTTACTCACGAAGCAGTGTCGTGCTCAACGACAAACTGCCCGCCTACAAATTGACCTACAGTTACACGGCCATTTCGATCGATACATTCAAGCTTTCCTGGGTGTTTGCCTGAGCTCTGGTAACGAACAGGGCTCCCCGTCACAAAATCAGTTAATTTACCAGTCTTGCGCTGCTCCTCCAGCTGACTAAACACCTGCTCTGGATCAACAGGCAAGCTTAAAACAGGCTCGATATTTAGCCTGGTTAATCCACTTTTAATGGATAACAAAACATCTGGATTTAGTATTGATGAAACAGAGCGCCCAAGATCCGCCCAATATTCAATCTGCTCCGCTGTGCTGCGGTGGAATCGCTTGCCTGTCGACTCAGGAGCCTGCATAAGGTCTTTTTGTAATCTGATTGGAGATGAAGCTTTGGCCATAGGGAACCTCCTGACAAGGTTAAACACCAAATTTGTAGCATATTGCTACAACTGGCGCCTCGCTAAGATTACTTCCGCCGAAAATCCCTTGGCGACATGCCCTGCCAGCTCTTAAACGCGCTGGAAAATGAGCCTTGATCCGCATAACCGAGCAGAAAGGCAATCTCGGTGATACCGAGTCGGCCGTCGGAGAGATACCTCAACGCCATGCGCGAGCGTACTTCCTGAAGCACTTGCAGAAAGTTGGTGTTGCGCTCCGAGAGGCGGCGCTGCAGTGTCCGCCGCGAGATATTCATTTGGCTGGCGAGGTTGTCGATGCTCACTTCCCCCTCCGGCAGTCGCCGCATCATCAGTGACTTGAGGCTGGCGAGAAATTCATCGGTGCTCTGGTCATCCTCAAACAGTTCGGTAAAGGGCTTGCCCTGTTCCGGGCCCTGTTGATAGTCCTGCTTCAAAATCTGGTAATCCAGCGCCGCGCTGTCAAAAAACAGGCTGCTGTATTCCTGCTCAAAGGAGATCGAGCGGCCAAAAAGCGTTTCCAGCCGCGTCACATCCTGGGGCTTGGCATAACTGAAAGTTGCCTTTACCACCGGCACTGGCAAGGTGCACAGTGTGTTAATAATCATCGCCGATGCGGAGAGTACTTCGTCGCTGCAATAACGGCGCTGGCGGCTGCCCTGCAGCAGTGGCTCCCAGCGCAATTCGATCAGGTGACCCTCACGGTGCGCGGTGACCTTGCCGATATCGCCGCGCATTTTTACCGTGCTTGGAATCAGATTTAAGTACTGTCGGAACGAGTTGCACAGTGAGCAAACATAGAGCTGCAGATTAAGCCCTTTAAGATACATTATGCGGCCCACGGCGAGACCAAGATCCGGGTCAGCGGACCACTCAGCGGCCAGCTGATAGAGCTTGTAATAAACGGATACCGGGAAGCGCCGATCGGGGATAGCGACCTGATCCTGAGTGATGCCCACCTCTTTCATCAGCCGCTGCTGGCTGACCCCTTTGCCCTCGGCGGCCTGCAAAATAGCCGCCAGCGCCGGGGCGGGAACCGTCCAGTTGGGGTCTATCTGTTGTTCGGCGTAGGCTGAGCTGTTCATCTTAAGCTTTTCATATTGAGCTTTTTATATTGAGCTTTTTAAATTGAGCTATTGGTAAAGCCCTGTGAGCATTGGCGGATCAAGGCTTAATCGGTCGAGAAAGCCAGCAGCAACTGTAACACCTGCAATTCAACCGATTCAATTTAATCTGGTGGCCCAACAGCACAGTGCCAAAGCGTCGCTGAAAAAGAATGGCATCTGGCTAGATAATTTGCTCTGATAGCACGATTGTTTATCTCGATCGGGACAAACCAATCGTGCAACGCCCATTCAATTCCATGAAAATTGCTCTGCTGATTATGCTCAGCCTGATCGGCAGCAGCACGTTGTCAGCAGCGAATAATACCCACAACCTTTCCCCACCGGGCCCACAGTTTGAGGTCTTTCTCGCCAGCGCTGCCGGAACAGACAACCACCAACCTGCCCCGGCAATTGTTATCTGCCCCGGCGGTGGTTACAGCAAACTGGTTCTGGAAAAGGAGGGGCGGCAAATTGCCCAGGCACTAAATAGCAAAGGTTTTTCCGCTTTTGTACTGCACTATCGGTTACCGGAGTCGTTACCCGCACGGCCGCTACTGGACTTACTCTCGACTATTACACTGCTGAGATCCCATGCAGCCGATTACGCCATCGATGCCAATCGGATTGGGGTGATGGGTTTTTCCGCAGGCGGGCATTTGGCGGCAGTGAGTTTAACCAGCCCGGTGCACTTGCAAACATTACTCGGTGGCGCTGCTGATGCCGGTAGCATCAATAACATTATTAATTCGGGTCGGCCGGATTTTGCGGCGCTGATTTATCCGGTGGTTACCATGTTCGGTGACGATGCCCATAGCGGCTCGCGAAAACAATTACTGGGCGCCAACCCAACTCGACAACAACGTGAAGACTGGTCGCCGCAATACCATATTGGCGCCGATGTGCCAGCCACTTTTATTGTGCATGGTGTGCTCGACAAAAAAGTGCCGCCCTCAAATAGCCAGACGCTTTATGCTGCGCTGCAACGGGCGCAGACTGGCAATCAAGAACAAAATCAAGAGCAAGATCAAAAGCAATCAACCTTACTGTTGTTACCAGACCAGAGCCATGGGTTTGGGTTGAGCCGAGATTTCAATAACGGTTTGTGGTTGAATCAATTTGTTGAATGGTTTGACAAACAATAAGCCCATCAAATAAAAAATTAAAAACTGATAATAAGAATTTTGTTATGCCAAAAATAACATTTTCCCCAACGTTTTTGTTAACCGCTATTTTGACCCTGGCCAGTGCCACTTCGCTTTTATCCGCGAAGGAAACAGTTGCCATGGAGCAACACGTCACTCCGTTACACAGCAAAACAGTTTTAAAAACCATGCGCCGGGCTACCGATTTTATGCTCAACAACGTGCGTCAGGCTGGTGGTTTTGTCTGGATTCAGGAGCTCGACAAAAGCCGTCGTTGGGGTGAAATCGAAGCCAGTGAAAGCATGCTTTGGATGCAGTCGCCGGGAACACCAGCTGTAGCCCAGACCCTGCTCAACAGTTTCAGCGCAACCGGTGACCGCTACTACCTGGAAGCCGCGCAGAGCCTCGCCGCGGCGATTATTCGCGGCCAACAACCCAGCGGTGGCTGGCACTATTTTATCGATTTCGCCGGCCCGGCCAGCACCGACAAATGGTACGCAACCATCGGCAGCAAAGCCTGGCGTCTGGAAGAGTTTCATCACAATCACAACAACGCCACCTTTGATGATGGCGCAACCATCGATGCCGCCATGCTGCTGTTGCGACTGCAATTAATCGAGCCCAACCCGCAAACCGAGCAGGCGCTGAATCGGGTGATTCATTTTGTTACCGAGAGCCAGTTTGATAATGGCGGCTGGCCCCAGCGCTACCCGAAAAGAGCACCCTACTCTTTTAAAGGTTTGCCCGATTACAGTAATTATTTAACCCTTAATGATGACGTCGCGATTGAAAACATTAAATTTTTGCTGGGCTGCTATCTACTGCTCGACAGGCCCGATCTGGAACAACCGATTCTTCGCGCGATCAATGTTTTTCTGCGATTACAGGTTAGCGACCAGCAACCGGGCTGGGCACTGCAGTACGATGAAAATCTCAATCCTGGCAGTGCGCGCAGCTATGAACCCAGTTCGCTTTCAACCACCACCACGGTCAGAGTCATTAATTGGTTAATGGATTTTTACAATCTTAGCGGCGAGAAGAAATTCCTTGCCCCCATTCCCGACAGTATTGATTGGCTGCAGAGTCTCAAACTGCCCGACACATTGATTACCGATCATCGCCACTTTCCGAAAACCGTCGCGGTTGGCACTGGCGAGCCACAGTTTTTGCATCGCCGCGGCAGCAATGTTGATAACGGCAACTACTTTCACGATCAAAATCCCACTGCCACGCTGGTGCATTACGGCTCAGTCACCGAGCTTGATCTCGACCAGTTGAGGCAGCGTTTCGACGAAGTGCGCGATCAAAAACCAACAAACCTGTTAAAGGATTTATATCAAACTAAAAGACACGCCATAAAAACCGCATTGATCAAACACCATGGCGGTCTTTCACAATCGCTGGGCTGGGGCGAAGAGCGTATTTCCATGGATGGCTGTTACCGGCTGGCCAGCAAACCTGCGACCGCTGCAGCGGCTGTTGCCGAGTTGCGAGAAGATGGCAGCTGGCCGCTGCTTACCGGGTTCTATACCAACCCCGCCGGCCAGCCCGGCGAAAAGCTTAGCGGCCTGCCATCACCCCTTTTTTATTCGTCTACCAATGTCGGCGATAACAGCGACACATCGACCTATTGCAATGGCCCGCAGCGACTGGTGATCTCGACCTCGCATTTTATCCACAATATGCAGCTGTTAATGGATTCCCTGACAGTGGACCCTTTAATTAATTGACGAGCGCGCGGAGGGCATAACCCAATGCCTTAACCGCGCTTGCACAGCTGGATGGCAAGGCCCCAGGGATCGCGCAACATAATCAACAGCGAGCCATTATCCAGTGCCAGGCGCTCCACCATGCTGGCGCCATTGGCCATCAGCCGCTCCGCGTCCGCATCCGGGTCGCTGGAGACAAACGCCAGATGCAGCAACAGATGATCCATAGTGGCGTAGTCCGGGCAGCTCACCCGCGGGTGGTTGTAGATCTCAAGCATCACTGAACCGGCCGAGTCGATAAGGAAATGGGTTTGGGCCGGATCATCCAGCTTTACTTTAATTTCGGTTGCCAAATGCTCGCCGTACCAGGCGGCCATCGGGACCGGTTCGCTGACATTAATTGCAAAGTGTTCAATCTTCATTTTTATTCTCTTTTCCCCCATTTAACGGGGATTTGGGACCGTTTAGCGTTTTTTATTAAAGGGTGTTGCCACCGGTGGCATTAGTTCCTATACTACCGCAATCAGCAACCGATGAGAATAACAATAATGTCTGACAAGCTCGCGCTTAACCCTGAACGCCTTATGCCAGCAAACCCCGCAGTGCGCGAGATTGCCATGCGTCTTTACAACCGCATCAAAGACCTGCCCATTATCAGCCCCCACGGCCACACTGACCCATCGTGGTTTGCCTTGAACGAACCGTTTGAGAATGCCACTGACTTGCTGATCAGACCAGATCACTATGTCTATCGCATGCTGTTTAGCCAGGGCATCTCCCTCGAGTCACTGGGTATTAAAACAACCCACGGTGGCCCGGTTGAAACCGACGACCGCAAAATCTGGCATATCTTTGCCAATCACTATTATCTGTTTGCGGCCACCCCATCCAGACTGTGGATGGACCATGTGTTCAGTGAGATTTTTGGC
>JALRJD010000141.1 GCA_023255165.1 Porticoccaceae bacterium
TGTCGGTACGTTTGGCGCGTTCGTCGCTGGCAGCGAGGCCCTTATTGAAACGCTGATTCAGTTTTCCCGCAGTTACATCTATACCACCGCAATGCCGCCGGCCATTGCTGCGGCCACGCTGGCGAGCTTGCAGATTCTGCGCCGCGAAAATTGGCGCCGCGAAAAACTGCAGCAGTTGATTGCGCAATTTCGCCGCGGCGCTGAACAGATTGGCTTATCGCTAATGGCCTCTACCACGCCTATTCAACCGCTGCTGATTAACAACGATGAAAAAGTTATGCAGGTGAGTCTTGCCCTGCGTGAGCAGGGTATTTGGGTCGGCGCCATACGCCCGCCGACGGTGCCGTCGGGCAGTGGGCGCTTGCGCATTACTTTTTCTGCCAGTCACAGTGAAGAGCAGGTTGATCAATTACTGGATGCCCTCGATCGCTCAGGCATTAGCCAATGAGTCAGGGCGTGACATGCCTTAGCGAGAGTCCTGCGACGCAACTCTCTGCGGCTCTAACCCATTACCCCTGTTGCAACATCAATCTGTTGCCGGCGCCAGTGGTGCTATTGCATGGCTGGGGCGCAGACAGTCAAATTTGGCAAACACTGCCCGACCGATTATCTCAGCGGGCAGACGTATTCACTGCGGATCTACCGGGCTTTGGCGCATCGCCAGCGCTTCGCGGCTATGCCCTCGCGGATCTACTGGCATGGCTCGATCAGACACTTCCACAGCGCTGTTTTCTGATGGGTTTGTCTCTGGGTGGCATGCTTGCCTGCGCCTTTGCTGCGGCCTATCCGCAGCGCATCGCTGGCCTGATTACCCTTGCCAGCAACAGCCGTTTTAGTGCAGATACCGATGCAAATACCGCCATGCCGTCGGCTCAATACCAACAATTTTTAGCAGGGTGGCAGAACAGCAGTGCTGATTGCCTATCGCGCTTCTGCGCGCTGCAGGCGCAGGGCGATACGCAGCAGCGCAGCCTTTTGCGGCTGTTGCGGGCCATGCCCGTGGTGATGGATGAGTCCAGTGCTGGCTCGCTGCTCAGGCTGCTCGGCAGTATCGATAATCGCGATGCACTGAGTCATTTAGCCAGCCCAACACTCGCTATTTTTGGCGACCGCGATCCCTTGGTGCCGGTCGCCTGTGCAGAGCCGATTGGCCGGCTCAACCCGCTGATTGAAGTGGCGGTGATCGACGGGGCAGGGCATTTGCCGCAGATAAGCCAACCGGACAGGGTGGAGGCGTTAATTGTTGAGTTTCTCCAGCGCCAGCAGTATCGGTTAGATAAAGAGAAAGTCGCTGAATCGTTTGGTCGTGCGGCGCCGCGCTATGATGCGGCGGCGCAGTTGCAGCATCGCGTGGGCGAACAATTGATTGCAGATATTGACCGCTCTATCCCTGTTGAGCGGATTATCGATTTAGGTTGTGGCACCGGTTATCACTGCCCGCAACTGCAGCGCGCTTTTCCCGCGGCGCAGGTGGTCGGTGTCGATTTGTCCGAGGCGATGTTGGCCCACGCTGCGAGTTCTCGTGGGGCGGGGTGTTGGCTCTGCGCCGATGCTGAGCGACTGCCATTGGCCGATCACTCCCAAGACTGCATTTTTTCCAATTTTGCTCTGCAGTGGTGCACTGATCTTACTACCCTTGCCGGCGAGCTTTATCGGGTGCTCAAGCCCTCTGGCCAGCTGCGTATTGTCGTGCCGGGGCCGGCAACGCTGATCGAGCTGCGCAGCGCCTGGGCGAGTGTGGACAATCATGTGCATGTGAACCATTTTGCCAGCGCCGACGACTGGCGGCGGGTTCTGTGGATTGCGGGGTTTCAGCGCGTGGAGATTCGCAGCGAAAAAACCGTTGAGCAGCATCAAACGGTGCGTGAGTTACTGCTCGAATTAAAAACCATCGGCGCCCACAATAATAATTCAGGCAAACCAACGACACTCACCGGTAAGCAGCAATTAAAAGCACTGTATACTGCCTATGAGCGTTTTCGCACCGTGCAGGATCATCTGCCTGCGACATGGGAAATACTGTCTCTCAGCGCCTACAAATAAATTCGATTTAAGGATGTTCACAGCATGGCTAAACAGTGGTTGTTTGTCACTGGCACCGACACTGATGTGGGTAAAACGGTGGTCGCGACCGGTCTTCTTGCGGCAGCGACTCAAGAGGGTTTGCGCACCGCGGCGATCAAGCCGGTTGCGGCAGGATGCGAGCGCAGCGACGATGGTTTGATCAACAGCGATGCGCTGCAGTTACAGGCCGCGGCTAGCCATCAATTGGCCTATCAACAGGTCAATCCGGTCGCGCTGGAACCGGCGATTGCTCCCCATATTGCCGCCCAAGAAGCGGGGCGACAACTGTCGGCGTCGAGATTGGTTGGCTTTTGTCGCGGGTTGTCGTTGCTGCCGGTCGATTGCATTC
>JALRJD010000162.1 GCA_023255165.1 Porticoccaceae bacterium
ATTGCACCGATTTTAAGCTTCACCGCCCATGAGATTTGGGGCTTTATGCCCGGCCAGCGAGAGAGCTCGGTGTTTTTGGCTGAGTGGTATCCGCTGCCGCGCTTGATGGACGACGAGGTCATCAACAAGCAGGATTGGATGGCTATTTTGCAAGCCAAAGAAGCGATTAATAAGGTGATTGAAGATCAGCGCAACAAGGGTCTGGTCAAGGGCTCACTGGGCGCGGATATTCAGCTCTTTGCCACGCCGACGCTCTTTAAGTCGCTGGCAAAATTGGGTGATGAGCTGCGTTTTGTCACCATCACGTCAAAGGCAACCTTGTCCTCACTGCAAAGTGGTGGAGAGGTTAGCGGTGAAGACGCAAGCCCCTCGCTGCTTGAGGGGTTGAAAGTGACAGTGACTAAATCGACCGCTGAAAAATGTGTGCGCTGCTGGCATTTTATTGCCGACGTAGGCAGCCATGCAGACCACCCTGAAATTTGCGCGCGCTGTGTGACCAATCTCGCCGGTGCCGGAGAGGTTCGCCACTATGCCTAAACTTGACGATACGCTGCGCTGGTATGCGCTCGCGGCAACGGTATTGCTGCTGGATCAGGTGACTAAGCTGTTCATTATGGATGAGTTTTTTCTCGGTCAGAGTCAGTATGTCACGAGCTTTTTTAATCTGGTACGCGCCCACAATGAAGGCGCGGCGTTCAGTTTTTTGAGCGACGCGGGCGGTTGGCAGCGGTGGTTCTTTAGCATTATCTCAGCCTCTGTCAGCATTGTTATCGTTGTCTGGCTGGCGCGACTTCCCAAGCATCGCTTCCTTGAAGGTTTAGCGCTGTCGCTGATTCTCGGCGGCGCTGTGGGTAACTTGTACGATCGATTGACCCTTGGTTATGTGGTTGATTTTCTCGATTTTCACTGGGCTGGTTGGCACTTTGCGGCATTCAATGTGGCCGATATGGGTGTTTCCGTCGGCGCCGGATTGATGATTGTGGATGCATTGTTTTTTTCTGACGATGCGGATGAAAAAACACCAAATGCATGATGGCCGCAGCGTCTGCTGTCGCCCTCTTGCTGCTACACGAAATAAATAAGGACACCAGAGTTTAGTGATGAGTATAGCCATAGATACAGGAACCACCGTAACCCTCCATTTCGCGCTGCTGCTGGAGGATGGGTTAGTTATAGACTCCAATTTTGAGGGTGATCCCGCGACATTTTCCGTGGGTGATGGCAATCTTTTGCCCGGTTTTGAAGAGACCTTGTTGGGCCTTCGTCAGGGTGATGAGCGAGAATTTGTTATTCCTCCAGAAAAAGCCTTTGGTCAGCACAATGAGCAAAATGTTCAGCGTGTCGATATGGATAATTTTGCTGATCTGGAGATCGAGCCGGGTGCAATGTTCTCGTTCCAAAATGGCGATGGAGAGTTGCCTGGCGTGATTACAGAAATTGTTGATGGTGAGGTAATGGTTGATTTCAACCATCCCTTGGCCGGTAAAACTATTGTTTTTCATGTCAAAATTATCGATGTTTTGCCCGAAAGTCTGCACTGATTGTGAGCTGCCGTTATGGATATTAAATTAGG
>JALRJD010000097.1 GCA_023255165.1 Porticoccaceae bacterium
TGGTTTTGGGTGCTTATTTAAAGCGGCGGTTAAGTCATCGCCAAAATCGGCTTTTTGTTGTTGAAGGCGGTTATCAATTGGGGATAATGGTCACTTGCTATATGGCTTAATTCTCCTATAATGCCACCGGTGGCAAAACAATAATAATTTCAGGGTGGCGCTGGTAATAATGATATTTTCACAGATCTCTCTCCTTTCGCTGCGGCCTGTATTGGCCGGCTTGTCGGTGGTTTTTTTAAGTCTCTCTCTGGTTTCCTGCGGCGATCGGTCTGGGGATTTACCAAGTGATGACGTGGTGGTGATCAGGGTAGGGCATACCCTCGCCCCCAGTCACACTGTGCACAAGGCAATGCTGGTGATGGCCGAGGCGTTGCAGCGCGAGTCTCAGGGCAGTATGCGGATCGATCTCTACCCCAGCGGCCAGTTGGGCAATGAGCGCGAGCTGATTGAGCTGTTGCAGATTGGCAGCCTGGGCATGACCAAAGTGTCTGCCAGCCCGCTGGAAGCCTTTGTGCCAACCATGAAAATTTTTAATCTGCCCTATCTATTTCGCGATCGCGACCATTTTCTCGATACTCTCGACTCTGAGTATGGCCGGCATATTCTTGAATCCATCGAGCCGGCAAGGCTGCGTGGCCTGGGTTATTACGATGCCGGCAGCCGCAGTTTTTACACCACCTCCAGGCAGGTCACTGAACCGGATGATTTGACCGGGTTAAAGATTCGAGTGCAGGAGAGCCAGACGGCGATGCGAATGATCTCGTCAATGGGTGGCAGCCCAACGCCAGTCTCCTGGGGTGAGCTTTACACCGCTCTGCAGCAGGGCGTGGTCGATGGTGCGGAAAATAACCCGCCAAGTTTTTATCTTTCGCATCACTATGAAGTGGCGCCGTTTTATACCCTCGACGAGCACACTGCTGTGCCCGACGTGATTCTGATTAGCCACTATGTCTGGAATAACCTGACGCCAACCCAGCAGGGCTGGCTGCAGAGCGCGGTGGATGAGTCGGTGGAATACCAGCGAGTGCAGTGGCAGGCGGATACGGATTACGCACTGGAAAAAGTGATTGCCGCCGGTGTCACTATCTTGCGGCCAGACAAGTCGCTGTTTGAGCAAAAAACAGCGGATCTGTTATTGCAGTTTGAGGGCACCGAAGTCGGCGCACTTATCACTAATATCAAGGGGCTTTAAAGCGATGTTAAAACAAATTATCTCCGCGGTGGATGAATGCTTTAAGGCATTTCTGGCGCTGCTTATTGCCACCATGGTGCTCTGTGTCTGCTGGCAAATTGTCTCGCGCTATTTCTTTAACGACCCCAGTCAGTGGACCGAAGAGCTGGCGAGATTCCTGCTGGTGTGGATCGGTATGCTTGGCGCCAGTTACGCCTATCATAAAAAAATGCATCTGGGCCTGGATTTACTTCAGCAAAAATTATCCCTGCAACAGCAGGTCTGGCATGCGCGTTTTGTGCATCTGATTGTCATTTTGTTTTCCGCCGTGGTGCTGGTTGGCGGCGGCAGTCAGCTGATCAGCATGACCCGCGAGCTGGAGCAGTATTCCGCAGCGCTGGGCGTCTCCATGCACTGGGTCTATATGTGTCTGCCGGTCAGCGGCATTATGCTAATTGGCTACGCCATACTCGACTGGGTTGCCGGTTCGCAGTTGGCTGAGTCGGAGGGCGCGCAACATGGTTGAGATTATTCTGATTGTGTTGTTCTTTGCACTGCTTTTACTGGGTGTGCCGGTGGCGTTTTGTATTGGTTTGGCGACTGCGGCTTCACTGTTGATGTCGGTGGATCTGGTGCCGGCAATTGTCACCATGGCCCAGCGTATGGTCAGTGGCATTAACAGCTTTGCGCTATTGGCCGTTCCGCTGTTTATTCTCAGTGGCGTGATTATGGGGCAGGGTGGCATTGCCCGCCGTCTGATCGACTTCGCCAAATGTCTGGTCGGCATGGTGCCCGGCGGTCTGGCGTTTGTAAATGTGCTCTCCTGTACTCTGTTCGGTTCAATTTCCGGTTCCGCGGTGGCCGCTGCTTCGGCAGTGGGTGGCTTTATGATTCCGGAGATGGAGAAAGATGGTTACGACCGCGACTTCAGCGCCGCGGTAACCGCTACCAGTGCTACCACTGGCCTGCTGATTCCGCCGAGCAATATTTTGATTGTCTACGCCGTGGCGTCTGGCGGTGTTTCGATTGGCGCGCTGTTTATCGCCGGTTATCTGCCCGGTCTGCTGGTGGCATTATCATTGATGCTTGTCTGCGGCATACATGCGCGACGACACAATCTGCCTGCAGCGGGCGTGGTCAGTTTCCGACAGCTAGTGTCCTCCACGGCCCGTGCGCTGCCCAGTCTGTTTCTGATTGTACTGGTGATTGGCGGCATTATTGGCGGCGTGTTTACCGCCACCGAAGCCGGCGCTATCGCAGTGGTCTATTCGCTGGTGCTGGCCTGGGGCGTTTACGGTGAGATCCATTTTCAGCAGCTATACGACGTGTTTCTCAAGGCCGCGGAAACCACTGCCATTGTGATCTTTCTGGTCGCCACCTCGGTGGCCATGTCGTGGCTGCTGGCGTTCCACAATATTCCCACCGTGGTTGCCGAGTTTCTGTTGCAGTACAGCGATAACCCGATTGTGGTGTTGCTGATTATCAATATTATTTTGCTGATCGTCGGCTCGTTTATGGATATGACGCCAGCGGTGTTGATCTTTACGCCGATCTTTTTGCCGGTGGCGCTGGCGCTGGATATGTCGGCGCTGCACTTCGGCATTATGATGGTGCTCCTTCAACCCTGCTAGAGGGTGCAAAGAAGGAAGCAGCCGAGGAGGCCAAGGCAACGATCGAGGCCGCCGGCGGCAAGGTTACTCTGAAGTAACTGAAGCGAGTCGTGAATAACCCCACCCGCACGGGTGGGGTTATTCACATTCTGAGCAGCACCAAGCTGGCAGCCATCACTGCCATGCCAGCAATCACGCCATAAACAGTTAGGTGGCCTCTCGCTGAGTTCCTAGCCGTAGGCAAAAGGGTGTCGATGGCGAGAAAGACCATGACTCCGGCGACCATTGCAAAAATGATGCCCAGGACAAAGTGATTTAGGAACTGGGCGAGGATTAGGTAGCCAATGAC
>JALRJD010000308.1 GCA_023255165.1 Porticoccaceae bacterium
AGCTTACATGGACGTACTTGCAGCGTGTCGCAGAGGCAAGACGCCAGTGATTGACTGGCTCAGATGCCTCGGGCTTACCAATTTAATGGATTCCTTCGGTCTCTGCGTTCCCTCGGAATGACGGGGAGAAGTCCCCTCGCAATAACGGGGGAGAAGTTCCCTTGGAATGACGAGATCCCCGCGCAGGAAAACGGAGGCTTTGGGTTAGTGGCGTCCGTCGATCGACGCTTGAACCAAATCCAACAACTCCCGTAATGCGACCGAAATCATCGCAAAATCTGGCGCTGGGCCACGGCGTAAATCTTTTATCATCGCCTTCCAACGCTGAATCAACGGCCCCTGCCCCTGCTGCCATGAATTAAGTAGTGAATTAAAATCACCACCCTCAGCATGTTGTAAAAGACAAGCGGTGAGACGTCGACGCTGCCCTTCGAGGTCGTCAACGTAAGACTCCCGCGCCAGATCCTGCCAGCGATTCTCCGGTTGCAACGCAACAATCTGGGCCATAAACCAGTCCAGGGAGAGGAACTCACCGAGTTTAAAGTAGAGCTCCGCCACTTCCTGCACCGGCCGCGCCAGCAGCAATGCTGTGTCAACCACGCCAAGACTCAGGAACATACTATCGGAAGCCGCCAGACGCGAGGCCAATTGGTCGTCGACGGTAACATCAGTGAGGTTGGCCTTTTCGGCACTCCAGAGATTAATCCACTCAACCTCGTGCAACTCCGCCATATGTTGCAGCACCGAGTGCATGGGTTGAGTAAATTGGGCAATAATTTCCGAGCAGTTGAGGTTGTGACGTCGATTGCGCAACAACCAACGGGTCGTGCGCCGCGCCATGCGGATCAAAATATGCAGCAAGTCGAGCTGACCACTGGCAGGCAGATCACTCTGTTCAATCTCATCCCATAGTTCGTAAACGCCGAGCACATGCATGGCGATGGTGTAGGCGCGCACCACATCCCCCGCTGAAGCACCGGTGGATTCCATCTGGCGGAAGAAAAAGCTGAACCCAACCCGATCGACCAAATCGTTGGCCAGTTGGGTGGCGGCAATTTCCCGGCGCAGTTGATGGTTGCTCACAGCATCGGCATAGCGCTCAACCAGCGCCGGCGGAAAGGCTCGATTAATCGATGCGGCGAGATAGGGCTCCGACAGCAGCTCTTCACTGACCAGGGCTTCTTTTAACATCACCTTGGAATAGCAAACCAATACCGCCAATTCCGGCCTGGTCCAGATCGGCTGATTGCGGTTAATGCGCTCACTGAGCTGGTCGTCGCTAGGCAAAAACTCCAGTTCGCGATCGAGCTTTCCGCTGCTTTCAAGCCAGCTCATAAAGCGTTGATATTCGGCGTGCTGCTGGTCACTGCGATGCAGTGCCAAACTGATAGCCTGGGTCTGACGGCGGTTATGTTGCAGTACCAGATCGGCCACACTGTCGGTCATCGATTCAAGGAAACGGTTGCGCTCTTCCAGCGACAACTCCCCTGCCAGCATCTGTTGGTTAAGTAAAATTTTAATGTTTACTTCATGGTCTGAGCAGTCGACGCCGGCGGCATTGTCGATAAAGTCGGTGTTGCACAGTCCGCCTTTAAGACAGAACTCGATGCGTCCACGCTGGGTCATGCCCAGATTACCGCCCTCGCCAAACACACGGCAGCGCAGGTCGCGACCATCGACCCGCAGACCATCGTTGGCGCGATCACCGACCTCGGCATTGTTCTCCGCGGAGCTTTTCACATAGGTGCCGATGCCGCCGTTCCAGATCAGGTCGACCTTGGATTTGAGCAGCGCCTTGATCAACTCGGTGGGGGTCACTTCGTCCTGGTCAATGGCAAAACGCTGTTTGATCTGCGCGGTCAGTTTCAGGGATTTCGATGACCGCGAATAGATCGCACTGCCCTCTGACATCAGCGCGCGATCAAAGTCATCCCAGCTGCTGCGCGGGGTTTCAAACAGCCGCTTGCGCTCAACAAAGGTCGCCGCCGCATCCGGGTTGGGATCGACAAAAATATGCAGATGGTTAAACGCCGCCACCAGCTGGATATGCTCAGACAGCAACATACCATTGCCAAATACATCGCCGCCCATATCGCCGACACCGACCACGCTGAAGTCCTGCTGCTGAATATCGATGCCGATTTCACGAAAGTGCCGCTGCACCGCCACCCAGGCG
The DNA here is from genome assembly GCA_023255165.1 of Porticoccaceae bacterium. Lineage (GTDB taxonomy): Bacteria > Pseudomonadota > Gammaproteobacteria > Pseudomonadales > Porticoccaceae > HTCC2207. Next base: position 2,177 of record JALRJD010000308.1, read on the forward strand.
CCGCGGGCGGTAATGCCCATGGCCTTGTGGTCGTAGCCATTGCCGCCGCCGGAGGCAAAGGCGTCGCCGAGCCAAAAGTGATTGGCCTCGGAAATTTCATTGGCGATATCGGAGAAGGTTGCCGTGCCCTTGTCGGCGGCAACCACCAGATAGGGGTCGTCGCCATCGCGGCGCACCACATCCTGCGGCGGCACAATTTCTCCTTCAATTAAATTGTCGGTGATGTCGAGCAGCGCCTGAACATAGAGCATATAACTGGCGATGCCCTCCTGCAGCCAGGCATCGCGACCGGCAGCCATGGAGGCCTGCTTGGCAACAAATCCACCTTTGGCGCCAGTGGGCACAATCACCGCATTTTTCACCTGCTGTGCCTTAACCAGACCCAGCACTTCGGTGCGGTAATCCTCGAGTCGGTCGGACCAGCGCAGTCCCCCGCGGGCCACCTTGCCGCCGCGCAGGTGCACGCCTTCGACTCGCGGTGAGTAGACAAAAATCTCGAAAGTCGGGCGCGGTTTCGGCGCCAGCGAAATTTTATCCGCTTGCAGTTTTACCGAAATATAGGATTTGTAGCTGCCATCCTCGACGGCCTGGAAGAAGTTGGTGCGCAAGGTCGCTTCGATCACTTCCAGATAGCTGCGAATGACATTGTCTTCGCTGATATTGTCGACGTCGTCCAGGGCGGCGATAATTTTTGCCACCAGCCCCTGAGCGCGTTCGCTGCGGCTGTCGCCGGCGTAGCGCGGATCAAAATAACTTTTAAACAGCGCCACCAGATTGCGGGTGATATCCAGATAGCGCGACAGTGTGTCGGCAATAAATTCCTGACTGTAGAGAATGCCGAGCTGTTTGAGATAGCGTGCATAGAGCCGCAGCATCGCCACTGCCCGCCAGTCGAGACGGGCGCCGACCACCAGCCGGTTAAAGCTGTCGTTTTCGGCATCGCCCTTCCAGATAATGCTGAGCGCCTCTTTAAAACTGCCCTGCACCGCCTCCACATCGACATCCACCTCCAGCGAAAATGAGAGCTGAAATTCCTGCATCCAGATATCGCCGTCGGCTTCGGGACGAATCTGATAAGGGTGTTCCATCACCACACGGAAACCGAGATTTTCCAGCATCGGAATCATGTCCGAGAGTTCCAGGGGCAGCTCGCGGTGAAACAGTTTTAACTGCAGATGATTGTTCTCGGCGTGCTGCTGATGCTGCAGATCGATCGCCAGTTCGCCGGGGCCATCGAGACTGTCAAACAACGCGATATGTTGCAGCGCCTGATGCGGTGAATAGAGCTCGCGATAGGAGCTGGCAAAGGCATGCTGAAAACGTCGCGCCATGGCCGCGCCCTGACTGTCGCCAAACTGCTCGGTGGCGACGGCGGTAAATTCATCAGACCAGTTGCGGGTGACATCGCGCACCAGTTTTTCCAGCGCTGTGCTGTCGACCTCGAGGTACTGTTTATTGCGAATCTGGTAGACCAGATAGATCCTCACCAGCACCGACTCGGGCAAAAACTGGGTGGTAAATTCACTTTCCACCGCGTCCAATCGGTCGCCGATCGCCTGCTGAATTTTGGTTCGCGACTGGGTGCTAAAGGCCTCTCGCGGCAGGTAGACAATGCAGCTGACAAACTTGTCGAAAGGGTCCGGGTGCATAAACACCTTGATCACCCGGCGTTCGTAGATCTGCCAGATGCCAATAGCGGTTTCGGCAAGGGTTTCGCGGCTGGCATAAAACAGTTCGTCACGGGGATGGAAGTCGAGAATCGCCATCAGCGCTTTGCCATCGTGACTGTTGGGTTTAAAACCGGAGTTTTCCATTACCCAGTTGACCTTGTTGCGCAGGATCGGAATACGCCGCGGGCTGTAGGAGTAAAACTGCGAGGTATAGAGGCCCATAAAACGCACTTCGCCGCAGGGCCGGCCCGACGTGTCAAAGCGCTTTACCAACACGTAGTCGGAGTAGACATCGCGGTGCACTCGCGAGCGGTGTGACGATTTGGTGATATTCAGCAGCTCGTCACCCTCGTAGAGTGCGCGCACGCCCGGACTCAGCTCTTCCATTAATCCTTCACGGCGGTCGCCGCTGTATTTTTTCAGCAGCCCATAACGACTGTCGGCCACCTCGCTGAGATAGAGTTTGTCGCCTTCGGACTTGAGGTCATATTCGACACAACCGGTAAAGGTAAAATAACCGTTGTGGATCCAACGCAAAAACTCAATCGACTCTTCCAGCTGTTCGACCTTGGGCGCATTTTGCCGCAGCTCTTCGATCAGGCTCTCAACCCGATTGCGCATTGGATCAAAGGCATCGACCACCACTTCAACATCGTCGAGCACCGAGAGCAGTTCGCGACGCAGGTCGGCGAGCTCGGACTCAAGATGCAGATCGACTTCGATGGTCATCAGGGCCTCGTGCTGAGCCCCCTCAACAAAGTCGGAATAAATTTGTTCGATAACACCCTGTTGGTTGCGCCCGACCCACACCGGATTACTCTGCAAGGTAAAGATATTCAGGCCGCGGCGGTTGAGCACAATACGCAGCGAATCAACCAGAAATGGCATGTCGCGCTGGTTAATATAAATAGTGGTATGAGCGCTGCTCCAGCCATCCTGTTCCAGTTCGGGATTAAACACTCGGACCTTTGCTGTGCCTGCCCCAGGCTCAACTCCGCTCTGATCCTGGCGGCTATTTAATGGCGCCGCACTAAACCGACACAGGCCCCAGAGGTTCCAGAAAATGGCCTCTGTGGGTCGCGCCAGATAATCAGCGTCGGGATAAAAATGCATGGCGTTGGCAATAAAATTTTCAAACTGCTGCGCCTCGGACTTTGCCAGCTGTTTGGCGGCAATTTTGTTCAGGGAACGAATAAGCGCCGCGCGCTGACCATTATTTTTTGCATTCATGGAAGTGTTTTGAAACCTTTTTCTGTTTTGCCAGTCTGTGTCAGGGTTGTTTTAGACGTAGGGTAGCGTAGCAAAAATTATTCAACTTTATCGATTTAAATATGAATAGACAGTTTGGGGTCACCCGCTAACAAAAACCTGATTTGTGTGATCCCATAATAGACACTAGAATCACCCACCATCCACTTCCCGCAGCGCTTATTTCGAGGTTCGTTTTGCACCAGAAAATTCATCTACTTAAAGATTGGCTCAACACACAGATTGTCGGCCAGGACCACCTTGTTGAACGTTTGATTATCGCCCTGCTCGCCGACGGACACCTGCTGGTGGAAGGCGCCCCCGGGCTGGCCAAAACCAAGGCGATCAAAACTCTCTCTGAGGGTATCGAAGGCAACTTCCAGCGTGTGCAATTTACTCCGGATCTGTTGCCGGCGGATATTACCGGCAGCGATATCTATCGCCCGGAACAGGGCAACTTTGAATTTCAGGCCGGGCCGCTGTTTCACAATCTGGTGTTGGCCGATGAAATCAATCGCGCTCCCGCCAAGGTGCAGTCGGCACTGCTGGAAGCCATGGCCGAACGCCAGGTGTCGGTGGGCGGCACCACCTATCAGCTGCCCGAGCTATTTATGGTGATGGCAACACAAAACCCGATTGAGCAGGAAGGCACTTACCCACTGCCGGAAGCGCAGATGGATCGCTTTTTAATGCATATTATGGTCGACTACCCGGCGCCAAAAACCGAGCGCATGATTCTCGAATTGTCACGCAACGAAGCGTTAAAACAGACAGCCCAAAGCATTGCCGAGCTCAGCCAGGAAACGCTGTTTGCCGCGCGCCGACAGGCTCTTGCTGTGCATATGGCGGAGCCAGTCGAGGAGTATCTGGTGCAGCTGATTCTGGCCACTCGCAATACCAAAGCTTATGGCGGCGATCTCGCTAAATGGCTCGACTACGGCGCCAGCCCTCGCGCCACCATTGCACTGGATCGCTGCAGCCGCGCCCTGGCCTGGCTCAATGGCCGCGACTTTGTCACCCCGGATGATGTCCGCGCTGTCGCCCACGATGTGTTGCGTCACCGTTTGATTCTCAGCTTTGAAGCCGAGGCCGGTGGTGTGACAGCCAATCAGGTTATCGATAGCTTGCTGGAATCTGTCGCCTCCGCCTGATGAGTGAAAGTCCCGAACAAGCCAACCACCCCGCCATTGCCAATCTCGCCGAGATGGTGCGGCTGCGTTACGGCGCCCGCGAACTGACCGGCTTTCCCCGGGTGCAGGCGCGGCAGATGATGGCTGGGGGGCACCGTTCCAGTTTCCGCGGCCGCGGTATGGATTTTGATGAGGTGCGTATCTATCAGCCCGGCGACGATGTGCGCACCATTGACTGGCGTGTGACCGCCAAAACCCAAACGCCACATACAAAAATTTTTCGCGAAGAGCGCGAGCGCCCGGTGCTGGTGGTCTGCGATCTGCGCGGGCCGATGTTTTTTGGCAGCCAGAGATTAAAGTCTGTGGTCGCCTGCGAAGTGGCCGCGGCATTGGCCTGGGCCGGGCTCAACGCCAACGATCGGGTTGGTAGTCTGGTGTTTGGCGCCCAGCATCAGGCCGAGGTCAAACCGCGCCGCAGCCATCACGCGGTGCTGCAATTTATTCATCAGTTGCGCGATTTCAGCCAGCACCTGCTGCAGCCGGTTCGCGACCAGTTTAGCCTCGCCGATATTCTCGAAGAGGCGCGCCGCTATGCACTGCCCGGCACCACGGTATTTATCGTTAGCGACTTTCACGACTTCGGCGAAAACTGTGAACGCCAGTTATTTGAGTTGGCGCGCCATAGCAATCTTAACTTCTGTCATATCTACGACACGATTGAGACCGAGCTGCCCGCCCCGGCGATCTATGCTGTCACCGATGGCGAACAGCAACAGCTGCTGAATACCGCCAACAGCACATTGCGCAGTGACTTTGAACAGGCCTTTCTCGATCGCAGCCAGCGGCTAAAACGCTTTAGCCAACAACTGTCGGCGGGACTGCTGGCCTTTAATACCGCAGAACCGGTTATGACTGTGCTGGCGCAGGCCTTTGGCAAACGACGTAAGGGGCGACGTAGCTAATGGCGAATAGTCCAGTGGCGAATAGTCCAATTGCGAACAGTCCAATTGCGGGTAACCCAGCACCCAACCCGCTTGATCAGCTGCGCGATATCCATCTGCCGGAACCGATTTCATGGTGGCCGCCTGCCCCCGGATGGTGGTTTTTGGCTGTCTGCGGTGTTGTGTTGCTCGGCTGGTTGGCAACTCTGTTCTATCGCCGTTATCGCGCTAATCATTACCGTCGTCAGGCGCTGGCAAAACTTCACCAGTTACAGTCGCAGCTTCAGTCGCAAGATGAAAGCCACCAGGCACTTCAGGCACTTTTTATATTGCTGCGGCAGGCTGCCAATAGTGCCTACCCGAGCCGCCAGCCGGGCAGCCTGGGTATTCAACAGTTTGTGCAGTTTATGCAGGGCAGCTGTAAAAAGCCGTTGTTTGAAGGCTCCGACCTGGATCTTGAGCTGTTGCTCTATGCCAAAGCCGGGGGCGATAGTGCCGCTGACCAAGAGTGTCTGGAGCCTTTGTTCAAAGACGCCAGCCGCTGGATTGCACACCATCTGCCCGAGCATCATCTGCCCAAACATGAACTGGAGGCCGGATGTTAGAACTAATCTGGCCATGGGCGCTGGCAATGGCGCCACTGCCGCTACTTTATCGCTGGCTGCGTAAACCTGCCCAGGTGCAGATGCGTGCTCTGCGCGCACCGCTGCTGGCTAGTGCTGCGGCGGGCAGCCGTTCCACGGCCAGCTCTTCCTGGCGAAAATCTCTGCTGCTGGGTTTACTGGCGATAATCTGGCTCTGCACTCTACTGGCGCTGGCGCGCCCGGTTTGGATTGGCGAGCCGGTGGCGCTACCCACCAGTGGCCGCGATATATTATTGGCGGTGGATATTTCCGGCAGTATGGAGCGGGAAGATATGCAGCTGCGCGGCAATACCGTCAATCGTCTGATCGCGGTCAAGGCGGTGGTCGGCGATTTTGTCACCCAGCGCGAAGGCGATCGCCTGGGGCTGATTTTATTTGGCGAGCGCGCCTATCTGCAGACGCCGCTGACCTTTGATCGCAAAACCATGCAGACCCTGCTCTATGAAGCGCAACTTGGCTTTGCCGGTAATGGCACGGCGATTGGCGATGCCATTGGTCTCTCGGTTAAACGTCTGCAAGACCGACCGGAAAATCATCGGGTGCTGATTCTGCTCACCGATGGCGCCAATAATGCCGGCGAACTCGATCCGCTGCAGGCCGCCGAGCTGGCGCGCCGTGTCGGGGTAAAAATTTATACCATCGGTGTTGGCGCAGAGACCCAGGAGACCTGGGGACTGTTTGGCAATCGTGTTACCAACCCCTCGGCGGATCTCGATGAGAAAACCCTCGGCGAGATTGCCGCGACCACCGGCGGCAAGTATTTCCGCGCCCGCAATCCGGAAGAGCTGCAGGCGATCTATGACGAACTCAATCGGCTGGAGCCGGTTGAACAGGATGCCGAAACCATCCGCCCGGTTGCCACGCTCTATCACTGGCCGCTGGCATTGGCCTTTATGCTGAGTATGGCCACCGCCCTGCTCAACGGCCGGAGGTCATATGGCTGATCTTTTCGCTATCGACTTCAGTCAGCTACACCTACTGCGCCCGCTGGCTCTGCTGGGACTGATTCCGGCACTGCTGCTGGTGGCTCTGGCCCAGTGGCGCAAACGCAGCGCCGGCAACTGGGAAAAGGTTATCAACCCGGAACTGCTGCCCTTTTTGATGCAGGGTAATGCAAACCAGAAACAGCGCGGCCTGCTCTGGGTGGCGCTGGCCTGGTCTATCGCCTGTCTGGCGCTGGCCGGGCCGACCTGGCAACAGTTGCCACAGCCGGTGCATAAAAAGGATGCGGCGCTGATTTTGATTATGGATCTGTCGCCCTCGATGCTCGCCGAGGATATTAAGCCGAGTCGGTTGGCGCGGGCTCGCTACAAGCTGATCGATATTTTAAAAAACCGCCAGGAGGGTTTCAGCGCGCTGGTGGTTTACGGTGGCGAGGCTTTTACCTTGGCGCCGCTAACCGAAGACAGTAATACCATTATCAGTCTGGTTCCGGTGCTGCACCCAACACTGCTTCCGGAATATGGCAGTAATACCGAAGCGGCCATTGAAACCGCTCTTGAGCTAGCCCTGAACGGCGGCTATCAACAGGCCGATCTGCTGCTGATTACCGATGAGGTGGCGGCTCCGGCTTTCCCAAGGATTCGGTCGATGATCTCCAAAGCGGGTAATTTCCGGCTGTCGATTCTTGGCGTTGGCAGCCAACAGGGTGCGCCGATTCCCACGGGGGCCGGCGGCTTTGCCAAAGATATTAATGGCGCCATTGTGATTCCCAAACTGTCGCCTGGCTCACTAAACCGGCTGGCCGCTGATAATGGCGGTGTCTATGTCACCATTAGTGCCGACGATTCGGATATTGAAACATTGCTCGACTCCACCAGCGAACTGTTTCCCGATGCCACCAAAGAGCTGGAGCGCTCCTTTGACCTCTGGGATGACCAGGGCTACTGGCTGATATTTCTGCTGCTGCCGGTTGTGCTGCTGAGCTTCCGCAAAGGCAATATTGCCGTGCTGGTGTTAAGCGCCCCGCTGCTGTTCTCCGATCCGGTCGCGGCCAACTCCTGGCAGCAAACAGGCAAAAGTCTCTGGCAAGATCTCTGGAAAACCCCCGACCAACAGGCCAGTGACGCGCTGCGGGCAGGCGATGCGGCCACCGCCCAGCAACTGTTTGACGATCCGCAATGGCGTGGCAGTGCCGCCTATAAAGCCGGGGATTACCAATCCGCGATCGATGATTTTGTGACCTCCGACAGCGCTGATGCGCATTACAACCGCGGCAATGCGCTGGCCCATGCCGGCGATCTGGATGCCGCTATCGATGCCTATAATCAGGCACTGGAGCTGGCGCCCGCGATGGAAGATGCGGTAGCCAATAAAGAATTACTGGAGCAATTAAAGCAGCAGCAAGAACAGCAGCAGGACCAGCAGCAGGACCAGCAGGACTCTTCCGATCAGCAACAGCAACAAGATCAGCAGTCAGACTCCCAACAAAAACAGAATCAAGATCAAGAGCAAAACCAGGATCAGCAGCAGGACTCTTCACAAGATTCTCAGCAGGAGCCCGAGGAAAATAGAGCGCAGGATAAAGAGCCTCAGCAGGATAAAGAGCAAGACCAAGAGCCCCAGCAGAATAAAGAGCAAGATAAAGAGCAGGATCAAGAGCAAGAACAGAATTCAGAAGAAAATAAACAGCCAGAAACTGAACAGAATCAGCAACAAGATTCAGCAGCGAGCGCAGAAGAGAGCGAAGAAGAAAAGCAGGCACAGCAGGAACTGGAACAGTGGCTGCGCCGGGTTCCCGACGATCCGGGCGGTCTGCTGCGAGAGAAATTCCGTTATCAATCCAGACAGCGTGCCCTTGAGCGCCGCCGCCCTGCGCCACCCAATGACGACCAGCAACGGCGCTGGTAAAGCAACAGAGAAGTGATTATGAACACAACCAAAACGCGATCTTATTTATTGCGCCCTCACCGCCCACAGTTCCGGCTGCCGGCACTGTTGGCAATGCTGGCGATGTGTCTGGTCTTTGTCAGCCCGAGCTGGGCAACCCTCTCCGCCACCGCCGATCGCACAGTGATCTCAAGCAATGAAACCTTGCAGCTGCTGGTGCGCCTTGACTCCCAGGCGCTGCTCGGCGAACCGGACTTTAGCGTGCTGGAAAATGATTTCGAGATACTCTCCACCAGTCGTCAACAGCAGTATTCACGGGTTAATGGTCAGGCCCAGTCATTTACCGACTGGAATCTGGTGCTGGCGCCCAAGCGTGTTGGCAAGCTGCTGGTCCCCTCGATTAAATATAAAAAAGAGATCAGTGATGCCATCGAAATTGAAGTGCGTCAGGCCAGCAGCGCCTCGCTCGCCGGACAACCGATTTACACCGAGACCCTGGTCGATAAATCGGCGGTCTACAATCAAGAGCAGTTGCTGCTGACCCATCGGCTTTACACCTCGGTGCGGCTCAGCGACCTGTCACTGGAAGATCTCAAAGTCGACGATGCGCTGGTACAAAAAGTGTCGGAAACCCAGTACCAAAAAACCGTCGGTGGCAAAACCTATCTGGTGCTGGAAATTGTCTACGCCATCTTCCCTCAGGTTAGCGGCAAGCTCGATATTCCCGCCCTGCGCTTTGCGGCGTTTGAAGCCAGCAGCAGCCGCTTTGGTGGATTCAGCAGCCGCGGTAATCGGATTATCCGCAGCACCGATGCCAAAACCGTGGATGTGATGGCGCGCCCGGCGCATATCGATCTCGACAACTGGATGCCAGCGAGCAAGCTGAATATTAAACAGGAGTGGAGCAATCAGCTCGATCAACTCAGCGTTGGCGAGCCAATCACCCGCACTATTACCATTACCGCGCAGGGTCTGACTGCCGCACAAATTCTGCCGCTGCCGGTCAATGAAAGTGATGCCTATAAAATCTATCCGGATCAAGCGCAGCTGGACGAGCGCGCCGACGCATCAGGTGTGACCGGCATTCGCCGTGAATCCTTAGCCCTGGTGCCAAATCAGGCCGGCGAAATCACTCTGCCGGCGATCAATGTGCGCTGGTGGGACACAGCCAAACAACGCATGCAGACCACCAGCCTGGATGCCGTGACCTTGCAAGTTGCGCCAGCCAAGCTCAGCAATCCAGCGCCCTACACGCCGGCGCCAGCGGTCATACCGCAATCCGCCAGCAGTCTTGACCCGAATCAACCGCTGGCAATCACCGCCGCGCCCCTATCCATATCCCAACCCCAACCCCAATCTCTGGTGGCCGAACTGGCTGCATCGCCGATACTGCAATTTTCACTGGCGATAAATGGTTTATTGCTGGTGTTGTTATTGCTGCTGATTTTTCGCAAAACCGGTATTCCAACGGGCGGGAGACAGCACGGAAGCAAGAGCGGCTTCGACCCCAATGGCCCGCGGCTGGAACTCAGGCAGCTGCTGACCAATATAGATCGCGCGGCCAAGCGATCAGACCTGGCCAGCCTGCGCGACGGTATCCTCGCCTGGGGGCGCTGTATCTTCCCCGATCAGCGCATCAAAACCCTCGCCGAAATCGCCACGCTGCTCGAGCAACCACAGCTGCAAGAGCATTTTGATCTGCTCGATCAGGCGCTTTACAACGATGCCGGCGACGACTCTCTCGATTTGAAACAGCTGGTGCAACTGCTGCGCAATGCCATCGTGCCCAAACAGCAGGCGGGACGCTCTTGGCAAACAAGCAGAGCAGAGCTTAAACCGCTCTATCCGGAGAGCTAAAACCCACGGCTAAAACCTGCCGGCTCAAACCAGTGCTATCGCTTTTACCCCAACTTTGGGTAGAATCGTGACTCGTTTTTTATCCCGGGAGTTGAGCCAATGCGAAGAGTTATTTTTAACGAAAAAGGTGGTGTCGGTAAATCCAGCATTACCTGCAACCTGGCCGCAATTAGCGCCGCGCGCGGCAAGCGCACGCTGGTGGTTGATCTCGACTCGCAGTGCAACTCAACCCACTACCTGCTCGGCGACAGCCCGGAAGAGAGTACCGTCGCCGATTACTTCGATGGCACTCTGGAGTTCTCCTCCAAGCTCAATGAACCCCTCGACTATGTCCATGAATCGCCCTTCGATAATCTCTATGTGTTGCCCTCGAGCGTTAATCTGCTGGCGTTGGAACACAAGCTCGAGACACGACAGAAAATCTACAAACTGCGCGATCTGCTCGACAAGCTGGATGATGATTTTGACGAGATCTATATCGATACGGCGCCAGCCCTGAACTTCTATACTCGCTCGGCGCTGATTGCCGGCGACAGTGTATTAATTCCTTTTGATTGCGATGCTTTTTCGCGCCAGGCTCTGTACTCCATTCTGGATGTGATCTACGAAATTCGTGAAGACCACAACGACAAACTGAGTGTCGGCGGTATTGTTGTCAATCAGTTCCAGCCAACGGCTTCGCTGCCGTCGCGGTTGATTGCGGAGATGAAGAAAGAGAAGCTGCCTATTGTGCCAACCTATCTGAATCAGTCGGTGAAGATGAAGGAGTCGCACAATGAGTGTGTTCCGCTTATTTATTTGGCGCCGTCGCATAAGCTTACGGGGCAATATATTGCGCTGTTTGATCATTTGGCGAAGAAGCGCCGCAAGAAATAGCTGATTGAGGCTTAAGGGCTTTAAGTTTAGGACGCACCCTACTCACTCGTCATACCCAGGGAACGACCTACTACTTCGTCTTTCCGAGGGAACGTAGAGACCGAAGGAATCCATTGAACTATATTGGTGTGCCCAAAACCTGGAAGACCTTTCCGATCGGCTCCATGGTCGGCCCAATTCACTAAGCTGCGGTAAACTCGCTTTACACGCGAATAGAGCCGCCCATAAGCGGGGCATCCGAGGAATCGGGACAAGTCTCTTCGACACGCTGTGAATACGTCCGTGTACGCTCGGACGCCGCTATCCCTGCGGCGTACGGTCTCAGATCCT
>JALRJD010000342.1 GCA_023255165.1 Porticoccaceae bacterium
ATGCCCAGCTCGATGCTGGTGACCTCTTCCTTTTCAAAGCTCTCGGGCACTGCGCCAAGATCCAGCGCATCGGCACCATCCATATCCTCATCGGTCACCGAATCCGGGAAGACCAGGAAGAAGGTGTTAAAACCGCCGGCCTTATAGCCGGTTGAGTAGCTGCCGTAGACCGAGACATCTTCGTTCAGCTGGTAGTTGGCGGCCAGACGCACAGAGGTGTTGCTCCAGGTATCGCTGCCGCGAACGTAATCTGACGAGTAGAACGGGAATGAGTACCAGTAGTAGTTGCGGTCTTCACCACCAAACTTCTGACCAAAGTCGCGGTTGTCTTCGGTGTAGCGCGCGCCGAGGGTAAAGTCGAGATCTTCGCTTGCATGCCAGGTGGCGTCGCCGTAGATACCCCAGCCATCATATTCGGCATCGATATCCACCGAGTCATTGCGCATACCAATGCCCGGGCCGTAATCGGCGTATCCGCTGTAGGTATAGTAGGAAGAACAATCGCTGACTTCCGATTCAAAATAAGCCGGGTCAAAATCAAGACCCTCTTCCTCGGCATAGACCGCGGCGTAGTAAATGCCGAGAGTCGCACACATGGTGTCTTCGTCGTAGGTCTGGTTAAAGCGAGTTTGCAGATCTTCCTTGTACCAGGAGGCGCCGACAAACCAGCTGACCGCATCGGACTCTTTGTTGATGCGGAATTCCTGGCTGTAGTAGGTCTGTTCCTGAATCTGGTTGTAATTGAAGATCGCCTGGCTGCCGCCATCGAAATCTTCGAAGTAATAATAGTTGTGGCCACGCACGCCGGTGATCGACGACAGGCTGTAGTTGTTGCCCAAGTCCACTTCAACATTGAGGCTGGCGCCCCACACTTCGCCCTGGTCAATCAACTTGTCGGAATCGATATCCGATGTAAAGCCGCGCTTGTCGGTGCCAAAATCATAGTAGGCAAAGCCGACAGCATCCGGATCAAATGCGGTGTAAACCGTTGGTGAACCCTCGCGGTCCTCATACTCCACCACAAAGTCGGCACTGATATTTTCCGCTTCATAGGCCAGCGACAGACGCACTGCCGTATTGTCTGTAGCGCCGACCTGTTTGCCATCATTGGCATTGGTCACCCAGCCATCCTGCTCTAGGTGATAGACCGCCACACGGCCGGTCAGTGAATCACTCAGCGGCAGATTGAGCACGCCGGTGAACTCGCCATAGCCATCTTCACCGACACCCACTTCCAGCGAGCCGCCGCCGTCCGGGTTGGGTTTCGCCGAGGTAATCGAGAAGGCGCCAGCTGATGCGTTGCGGCCAAACAAGGTGCCCTGGGGGCCTTTGACCACTTCAACCATCTCGACATCAAAAAAGCTCGACAGCGCACCGCCGGTGCGACCGAGGTAGATACCATTTTGATAAACGCCAATCGAGGGTTCGGCGCCAACACCAAAATCATTGGTGCTGATACCGCGAACATTGATCGAGTCGAGGAACGAGTCATCGGTGTCACCGGAGACGCCCGGCGTTAACAGCGCCAGCTCTTTGGCATCGGAAATCTGTGCTTTCTCGATAAAATTACCGGTAAAGGCCGAGACCGACAGTGGAACATCCTGCAGTGACTGCTCACGCTTTTGCGTGGTGACAATCACTTCTTCTATCTGTGCCGCAGCCAGCTGTGCGGCGTTAAAGGTTGCCGCTGACACGGCTGCTGCAAGCAAGGTTTTTCTTACAATTTGATAAGACATCACAACTCCCCCGAGAAAACAAAAAAGCTCTACAAAAAAGCGTTAATAGATAACCACAAACCGATTGCCGAATGCACTTTTTATTGGATTCCAAATTGTCGCATTCAACGTCCAGACTACGGGTCAGTTTATAGACAGAAATCCCCGCTCACCAGCTGTTTTAAACGGTTTTTCGCATTTGTTCGCCAAACGCTTTAAACAGCGCAACCGACAGCGGATTGCTCTGATACTGCCACTCCGGGTGCCACTGCACCCCCACCACCCAGCTGCTGCTATCAATCTTGCTGACTGCCTCCACCAGCCCGTCTTCCGCTCTGGCTTCAACCTTTAACGCCTCCGCCAACCGATCGATGCCCTGGCTGTGCAGCGAGTTAACCTGATAGCTGTTCTCACCGACCAGCTGGTGGAACAGCCCCTGCGGTGGAAAATGGACAATGTGGCTGGGTGCGTATTGACCGTCCCGATCAAGTTGCTTGTCTTCGCGATGATCATGATGACCTTCGAGCTCATGCACCCGGGCGTGCAGTGATCCACCGAGAGCAACATTGAGTTCCTGAAACCCACGGCAGATCGCCAGTATCGGCACCGACTGGGCCACACAGGCGCGAATCAGTTGCAGCGTCAGACTGTCGCGCTGGCGGTCTTCCATGGTCCCCGGCAGCGGTGGCGCGCCAGCATAATTGTCCGGGTGCACATTGGATGGGCTGCCGGTCAGATAGAGTCCGTCGATGCGTTCGGCGATCTCATCAGCGCTGTACAGGGTCGACAGGTCTTTAAGATCGTCACTATCGCCAAAGGCTGGCAGCAACAGCGGCATTGCCCCGGCCCCGTGAGCCGCGGCATGAATATATTTTTCGCCCACACCCTGAAAACTGTGCAGACCGTTTTGAGTCACATCGCAGGGAATGCCAACCAGCGGCAGTCGTGCAGCCCGTTTTTGATTCAATGCCTATCTCCTTATTTTAAAATCCTCGATCTGAAATCCCCACCCATTTGGGTACCTGTGTCGGTCATTATTCTATGCTCAGATACTGTTCCACAACCAGTGCCTGAAAAATACCCTTTTGGGGTGGACGCCAACCAGACAGCAGCCGTGATTATTATGAGCGACAAGACAACAGCCCTGAGCCCGAAATCAACAGCCCTGAGCCCGAGATCAACAGCCCTG
>JALRJD010000022.1 GCA_023255165.1 Porticoccaceae bacterium
ACTTTGTGCCAAAGCAGGCGGAGCGGCCGGTATATTCCTACCGTCTGTCGATTGTGCACTTCTGGGCCTTGATCGCCAGCTATATCTGGGCCGGCCCCCACCATCTGCATTATTCAACACTGCCTGACTGGGCCCAGAGCCTGGGCATGGTGATGTCGCTGTTGCTGCTGGCGCCCTCCTGGGGCGGCATGATCAACGGCATTATGACTCTCTCTGGCGCCTGGCATAAGCTGCGCACCGATCCGACATTGCGGTTTCTGGTGGTGTCACTCTCGTTTTATGGCATGTCGACCTTTGAGGGGCCGATGATGTCGATCAAGACAGTTAACGCGCTGTCGCACAACACTGACTGGACCATCGGCCATGTTCACTCCGGAGCTCTTGGCTGGGTGGCGATGATCTCCATCGGCTGTCTCTACCATCTGATTCCGCGGCTGTATGGCAAAACCAAAATGTACAGCGTCAATCTGATCAATATGCATTTTTGGATGTCGACCATTGGCACGGTGCTCTATATCGCCTCGATGTGGGTCAACGGCATTACCCAGGGTTTGATGTGGCGTGCCTTTAACAGCGACGGCACGCTGACCTACAGTTTTGCCGAATCGGTCGAAGCCAGTTATCCAGGTTATCTGGTGCGGCTGGTTGGCGGCACCATCTTTTTCGCTGGCATGTTGCTGATGGCCTTTAATGTCTGGAGGACCATTGCCGACAAGACGCCGCAGCCGCAGGTATCCGAGGGAGTGGCCCATGTCTGACAAGCATTCAATAATTGAGAAAAATCTCGGCTTGATGATTGTGCTGATCCTGGTCGCGATCAGCTTTGGTGGTCTGGCGCAAATTGTGCCGCTGTTCTTTTCCAGTGAAACCACCGAGCCAGTCGAAGGGCTGAAGCCGCTGCCGGCGCTGGCCCTTGAAGGCCGCGATATCTATATCCGCGAAGGCTGCCATGTCTGTCACACGCAGATGATCAGACCTTTTCGTGCCGAGACCGAGCGCTATGGTCACTACAGTGTTGCCGGGGAACAGGTCTATGAGCACCCGTTTTTATGGGGCTCAAAACGCACCGGCCCGGATCTGGCCAGGGTCGGGCAGCGCTACAGCGACGACTGGCATCGAGTGCACCTGAATAACCCCCGCGATGTGGTGCCGGTCTCCAATATGCCGGCATTCCCCTGGCTGTTTGATAATACTCTGGATGGCGCGAAGACCGGTGACAAAATGCGCGCCCTGAGCCGTGTCGGGGTGCCCTACACTGAGCAGGATATTAAAGGCGCCGAGGCGCAGGTGAGTGGCCACACCGAGATGGATGCGCTGGTCGCCTATCTGCAACAGCTGGGCACATTAATTAAACAGAAGCGCTAGGAATCGATATGGACAGTGGAACGCTTCAGGGCATAGGCACTATTTTTGCCATGGCGGCATTTGTCGCCATCTGTGTCTGGGCCTGGAGCGCGAAAAATAAAAAGCGTTTCGACGAGGCCTCCAGACTGCCTTTTATTGACGAACCTGCTGATAAAGAGCGGTCGCAAGATGCACAGACAGACGGAGATAAAGACACATATAAAGACACATATAAAGACACATATAGAGACACATATAAAGACATAGACAGTCAGATAGCATCAGGAAAACAAAGCCATGAGTGATTTTTGGAGTAACTGGATTATCGTACTAACGCTCATCGTTTTGGTTGGCAGTGTCTGGTTATTGATAGCCAATCGCAAAACCGAAGTTAGAGGCGATCTGCCCGAGGGTGAAATTCCCAAAACCGGCCACAGCTACGACGGCATCGAAGAGTATGAAAACCCGCTTCCGGCCTGGTGGTTTTGGATGTTTCTCTCAACCGCCGCCTTTGCCCTGATCTATCTGATTTTATATCCCGGTCTCGGCAACTACAAAGGCGTGCTCGATTGGACCCAGGAAAAGCAGTGGCAGCAGAGCGTCGATACCGCCGGCCTCGAGCTTGATGCAAAATATGCGGCCTATGCCGCCACCCCGATTGATGATCTCGCCGCCGATCCCGCCGCACTGAGAATGGGCCGACGACTGTTCAATAATAACTGCGCGGTCTGTCATGGCGTCGGCGGTGTGGGCGGCAACGGCTTTCCCAATCTCAGCGACCACGACTGGCTCTACGGCGGCAGCGGCGAGGCGATTGTGCAGTCGATCACCTACGGGCGTCAGGGTGTTATGCCACCCTGGGGTGCGGCGCTAGGCGATCGCGGCGTGGAAGATATGGCCGATTATTTAATGAGTCTCAATGGCCAGCCCTTTGATGCCCAGCGTGCGGCGCGCGGCGCCGGCCAGTACAAACTGTTTTGCACCGGATGCCACGGTGCTGACGGCTCTGGCATTCAGGCTCTGGGTGCACCCAATCTCAGAGATCGAATCTGGCTCTACAATCAGACAGACACACCGCTGCTGGAGAATGTTCGCCACAGTATTCGCAATGGCCGCAACGGCAATATGCCTAGCCATGCCGACAAACTGCGCCCGGAAAAAATTCATCTGATCGCCGCCTACGTCTACAGCCTGTCGCAGACCAGTCGCCAACGTTAAAGGCCCGCCGTTATGGAGCAGACATCCCCGCCCGCGCAATCTGACAACCAGGTTGCAGCAGGGCAGGCGCCTGTCACCAATGAGGCCATCCGGGTTCTCAATCTCTATCAGACCGCCGATAAAATCTATACCCGCAGCCTTCAAGGATTTTTTCGCAGTCTCAGGCGCTGGACCTGGATTCCCATGTTGGCAGGTTATTTTCTGATTCCCTGGATCAGCATCAATGGCCGCCAGGCGGTATGGTTTGATCTGGCCGAGCGCAAGTTCTACATCTTTTGGCTGACCCTGTGGCCCCAGGACTTGCCGTTCCTCGCTGCGCTGTTAATTATTTCCGCCTTTGGGCTGTTTACCATCACCAATTTTGCCGGCCGTATCTGGTGTGGTTTTTCCTGCCCGCAAACGGTCTGGACCGGTATCTTTATCGCTATCGAACGGTTTTTTGAGGGCGATCGTAACAGGCGCATCAAACTGGATGCCGCGCCCTGGACGCTGAATAAAGCGGCGCGCAAAGGCGCAGTGCAACTGAGCTGGATGTTGATATCACTGGCCACCGGGCTGACCTTTGTCGGTTACTTCAATCCAATTCGCGAGCTGCTGCCGGATTTAATTCAGCTCAGCATGAATGCCGCCGCACTGTTTTGGACGCTGCTATTTACCGCGCTGACCTGGGCCAATGCCGGACTGATGCGCGAGCAAATCTGCCTCTATGTCTGCCCCTATGCGCGCTTTCAATCGGTGATGTTTGATCCCGACACGCTGATCGTCTCCTACAATAAAACCAGAGGTGAGCCGCGCGGTTCGCGAAAAGCGGATCAAAAACCCGCCGCTGTGGGTCTCGGTGACTGTGTTGACTGCACCCTCTGCGTGCAGGTCTGTCCGACCGGAATTGATATTCGCGATGGCCTGCAATATGAATGCATCAGCTGTGGTCTGTGTATTGATGCCTGCAATGCGGTAATGGAAAAAATGCATTACCCCAAGGACCTGATCAGTTTCACCACGGAGAATGTTCTGGAAAAGGGCGGTACATTTCGCCTGTTGCGGCCGCGGTTGCTGGGCTATTTCGCCGTGCTGATATTGATGTGCGGATTGTTTGTCTGGCAGCTCAGCTCACGGGTGCCTCTGGAAGTTGACGTTGTGCGTGACCGCAGCCTGCTCTATCGCGTCACCCCGGAGGGAATGGTGGAAAACAGCTATCAATTGAAAATCAGTAATATGGATCAGCGCGAGCATGGTTACATAATCAGCGTCAAAAGTGACCAGCCGCTGCTTTATCGCGGCCAGTCAGAGGTCAGTGTCGCTGAAGGCGAGGTGATTGAACTGTTGGCGCGGTTGCAGTTGCCACTCAACGAGGTGCGACAGTTAAATCAGGAAATTGAATTTATTGTCACCGCCAGCGACGCCCCGGCCTTAAGTAATAGTGAAAAGAGTCGCTTTCTGGCGCCGTTAAAACCGGCTCCTCTTAAACCAGCTCTTGATAAAACAGCTGAGAGCAAGACGCTGTGACCCAGCTAGCGAGCCAATCAGCAAAATGGTACCGCCAGTTCTGGCCATGGTTTTTAATTGTGCTGCCGCTGTCAGTGGTGATTGCCGGTTTCTGCACCCTGTATATTGCGCTGCAACATCCCCACAGCATGGTTGACGATCAATATTACCAACAGGGGCTGGCGATTAATCAGTCACTGGATCAGGATCGCCATGCCACCGAGTTGGGTATTTCCGCCGAGGTTTTATTTACTGTATCCAGCAGCGCGGCACAGGTGCTGGTCAGGCTCTCCGGTTTGGCCGACTACCCGCAGGCCTTGTCGCTGCAATTGCTGCATCCGGTCAGTCAGGCACGGGATCAAACCCTGACATTAAAGGCGACAGCGCCCGGACATTACAGCGCCCGGCTCAACGACCATTATCAGCACGGCTACTATCTGCGTCTGATGCCTGCGGCTTTGGAAACATCAGGCACGCCAGCGGAAAAAACCGCAGCCACAAACAACTGGCGTCTGAATGGCCGTGTTGATTTTAGTGGTGGGGCTGATATTGCCGTTTCCCTCTTATCTGCATCTACATCCCCAACCCCAACCCCAACTACAACCACAACAGCAAAATGACAATCCAGTCCTGTTATCACTGCGGTCTGGAGGTACCGCCAGACAATGATTTTGCGCTGGTTATCGACGGTGTGCGCCGCGCCATGTGTTGCCCCGGCTGCGCCGCGGTGGCCTCAACCATTATGCAAAATGGTCTGCAGCGGTTTTATCAATTTCGTTCGGCGCCCTCTGGAAAAATTTACCCTGACAGCATTGAGAACAGCTCGGACAATCCATTTGCCGATTGGGATCTCGACGAGATTCAGCAGAGTTATGTCAGCGAAACCAACCAGGGCATAAAAACGCTGCGGTTGGCTATCGATAATATCAGCTGCGCCGCCTGCACCTGGTTGATTGAAAAACACCTCGGAAAACTTCCGGGCGTTGTGCGGGTTGCGATTAATGGCACCACCCACCGCGGTGAACTGAGCTGGCAGCCGCAGTCTATTCATCTGAGCCAGATTCTGATGGCTCTGCGCCAGATCGGTTACGATCCGCGCCCGATTAATAGCAGCTCTAACCTCTCACCGTCAGTTAATGAGCGGCGTGATCTGTTGCTTCGGCTTGGGGTCGCCGGGCTGGCAATGATGCAAACCGGCATGGTGGCGATCGCACTCTATGCCGGCTCTTTTCAGGGCATGGCCCCGGAGTGGCAGACGGTTTTGCGCCTGGTTAGCGCGCTGTTTGTGACGCCGGTGGTGCTCTATTCCGCCCAGCCGTTTTTTCGCGGTGCCTGGCGCAGTATCAAAACCGGCCATATGGTGATGGATCTTCCGGTGGCACTGGCAGTTGGGCTGGCCTATTGCGCAAGTATTTGGGCGACTTTTGCAGATGTTTTCTCAGACTCAATTCTGCTAGCAGGCGGAGGAGAGGTCTATTTTGATTCGATCGCCATGCTAATATTTTTTCTGCTGCTTGGGCGTTTTGCCGAGCAGAGCATCCGTGAAAAAAATCTGCGCCTGTTAGACCGTGGCACATTGTTGCCGCCGGTAGCGCTACAGGTTTTCCCCGGGCAGTCGCCAGCTGTTGCAGAAAAGCGGGTGCCCATTGCAACATTGGCGGTGGATGATTTTATTCGCGTTGACGCCGGCCGGGTTATTCCCTGCGACGGCATTATTGAGCAGGGCCGCAGTCAGATCAGTGAAGCGGTGCTAAGCGGAGAGTCGCGGCCGGTTGATAAACAGACCGGCGACAGCGTCTATGCGGGAACCGTTAATGGCGCCAATCCGCTGTTGATCAAAGTCACCGCTGTAGGCGAAGCCACAAGCCTCTCTGCGATTTTGCAACTTGCCGAGCGCGCCGCCGCGGAAAAGCCGCCCTGGGCAATGTTGGCCGATCGTCTCGCCGCTATGTTTGTTGCCGCGCTGCTGGTTATTGCGGCCCTGGTCGCCAGTTACTGGTGGCTGCATGAGCCAGCGCGAATGCTCTGGGTCACACTGTCGGTGCTGGTTGTCACCTGTCCCTGCGCGCTGTCGCTGGCAACACCCACCGCACTGACAGTTGCTACCACATTGTTGCGGCGGCAGGGATTTTTAATTCACCGCGGTCATGTGCTGGAGGCATTGCCCGCCATTAACCGAGTGATTTTTGACAAGACCGGCACGTTAACCGAGGGCGATCTTAAGCTGAGTGCTATTCAGCGCAGTGAAGCTGCCGACCAGCGTTCAGGTGAGATCTCCAACCAACGACTTATCGGTTGGGCCGCGGCGCTGGAGCAGGGAAGCGAACATGCAATTGCCCGGGCCTTTCAGCAACAGTTACCTCGAGGGTTTATTTTGCCAGCGGTTGAGCAGCAGACCTTTTTTACCGGTTGTGGCGTAAGCGCTGTGATTGACAAGCAACAATTTTTTCTTGGCAACCTTGCATGGGTCTGCGAGCAGGCGGCTATTCCACGGCACTGTGTTTGTTCCGGTGTCAGAGCGCAACAGCATAAACATTGCATCGAAGTTGCTCTGGCCTGCACGGGGTTAATTAAAAAAGACCCACGAGATGAGCAACAAGAAACAGGCGAGGCGCGCAAATCATGGCTGGCGCTGTTTTATTTTGCCGACCAGCTGCGTGCATCCGCACTCGAGGCGGTCGAGCAGTTGCGCCAGCGCGGCCTTAAGGTCTCGCTGTTGTCGGGTGACCGATCACCAACGGCGGCGGATATTGTTGCGCCTTTGGAATTACGCGACTGCCAGTTTGGCTTGCTGCCTCAACAGAAGCTGGATGTTGTACGCCATCTGCAAACCACTAAGAACAATATGCCGGGAGAAAAAATATTGATGGTCGGCGATGGCATTAATGATGTGCCGGTATTGCAGGGCGCCGATATCTCTGTGGCCATGGGCCGGGCCAGCGACCTTTCGCGGATCCATGCCGATGCCACATTGCTTGGCACTGATCTGACCATGCTACCGAGGGCGATTGAAATTGCGGCAAAAACCCGGCGTGTGATTGAGCAAAATATTGGCTGGGCGATTGGTTATAACCTGGTTGCACTGCCGCTGGCGGCAGCGGGTTATGTGGCACCCTGGGCCGCGGCAATAGGCATGTCTGCCAGTTCGCTGCTGGTGCTGCTCAATGCATTGCGGTTAAGCAGGCAGGATTCGGGTGATGCGCAGCCATTAATAGAACGTCCATATGAAGCGCATTATGAACAGCCCGTCATGAAAAGCTCGTCATGAAAAGCCTCTATCTGTTAATCCCCATCTCGATCATATTTGTCAGCATCGCCCTGTGGGTGTTTTTCTGGGCGGTGAAGTCTGGCCAGTATGACGATCTCGATAGCGAAGCGGAGCGGATTTTATTTGATCAGGACGAAGAGCCCGAGCAGCAGGGCAGTTCGCAAAATGGGCGCAAGGACGACTCCGGGGAGCTGTTATGAGCGTTGATCTCATCGGTTATATTTCCTCCGATATCTCACTGTTAGGCAGTCTGTTTGTTGTTGGTCTGATGGGGTCGGGTCACTGCATCGGTATGTGCGGTGGCATTGTCGCTGCGCTGGGCAGCAACAGGCCGAGCCTGCAACTGCTGATTGGCTACAACCTTGGCCGGCTGCTCAGCTATAGCATCGCTGGCGCGATGGCCGCCGCTTTGGTGATTGGCGTTGCCGGTGAACGCTATCAGCAGTTGATCCCGATACTGCGAACGGTGGCCGGGACCATGATTGTATTGATGGGTTTGTATATTGCCGGCTGGTGGCGAGTGCTAACCCGTCTGGAGCAGGCGGGGCAACTTATCTGGCGTCGCATTCAGCCGCTTCTGCTGCGCTTGGGTAAGCCTGACAGTGCCACCAAAGCCGTTGCTGCTGGCATGCTATGGGGTTGGCTTCCCTGTGGCCTGGTCTACAGTGCCCTGAGTCAGGCGTTGGTAAGCCATTCTGCGGTGGCCGGTGCGCTTTCGATGCTGGCTTTCGGTCTTGGAACCCTGCCCGCAATGTTGGCTGGCGGTTGGTTTTCGGCGCGACTGGCGCGCTGGTTACAGTCAATTGCCTTGCGCAGATTGATGGGCATATGTTTGGTCGCATTGGGGCTGTTTATGATCTGGCAGGTTCAGCAGGTCGGCCACCATCATTGATGGCAGGCACAGTGGGCCTCTTTTGATATTGATCAATGTCAAAACAAGTCCGACTTGTCTAAATGGCAGCGGCTGTTCAACACAAGCCATACTTTTAAGACAAGCCATACTTTCAAGACGAACCACAAAATATAAGAGGTAGGGAAACAGTGAAAGAGCTTATCGGCATCATCTTTACTCCCCGTGCCACCTGGACTGCCCTGGCGCAAGAATCGGATTCCGCAATCAAGTCGCGGCTGCTGTTGATACTGCTGCTGGCTGCGATTCCGCCGCTCTGTTTTTACTACGGCACCACCCGGATTGGCTGGCACAGCGGTGGTGAGCTGGTCAAAGTCTCCGCGGCCAGCGCCATTCCGCTGATGGTGCTGTTTTATCTCGCGCTGGTCAGTTCGGTGGTGGTGATTGGGCTGATGAGCCACTGGATGTCGAAAACCTACAATGCCGAGTCATATCCGATTAAAGGTATGGTCTTGGTCGGGCTGGCCAATACACCGATCTTTATCGCCGGCCTGTTAGCGCTCTATCCATTGTGGTGGGTTGATATTGTGGTTGCCACTGCCGCCTGTTGCTATGCCATCCGCCTGCTCTATCTGGGCGTGCCGAAGTTTATGCATGTCCCGGAAGAGCTGGGGGTGCTCTATGCCAGCGCGCTGTTTGCCGTGGCGCTGGTTTATGTGGTCGTGGTGTTGGGCGCCACGGTTATTCTCTGGGAATATATTGCCGCGCCGGTATTTGTCGACGGCTAGCCTTAGCGCATATGCACGTCGACCTGAGGGAATGGAATTTCCAGGCCAGCTTCCCGCAGGTTGTTGTAGATCGCGGTGAGATACTGCGACTTCACCAGTCCCGGCCGCTTGACCCATTCCCCTTCGGCCCACACCGTGAGAATGCATTCAACCCCTGAAGAACCGAGCTCTGTGACCAGCACATCGGGTTTAATATTCTCCCGTTGCAACGTCAATGGCACCTCATTCGCCGCTTTTAAGCCAGCCTCACGCACCTTTTCCAGATCACTGCCGTAGGCGACACTAAAGCTAATCGAGAAGCGGCGAATATCATCGTTAAGCGTCCAGTTATTCACCTGATTGCTGATAAAGTCTGCATTGGGAACCAGGATGTCGGCGTTTTCCAATGTGCGGATCAGGGTGCTGCGAATATTGATCTCACGCACTTCGCCGAGCAAACCGCCCGGCAGCTCGACAAAATCGCCAATCCGCAGCGACTTTTCAAACAGAATAATAATGCCGCAGACAAAGTTGTTTACAATCGACTGCAGGCCAAAACCGATGCCCACACCCAGCGCACCAGCCACCAGCATCAGATTGTTGAAGCTGACACCCAGAGCGGACAGCGCCAACATTAAACCAATGCCATAGACCAGATATTTCAGCACCCGCTGAATAATGTAAATATTCTGGTCATGGGCGCCGCTGCGTTTGGCGGCTGCCGCAGATGCCCTGGAGAGTACCCGCTGCACAATGGCGCTGACAATTAAAATCCCCAGTGCCGAGGCAACTCCAGCTATGCGCAAGGTGTAGTCATCCAACTGCAGCAGAGGAATCGATAACCAATCTTGAAGTGCGTTTATCACAGCCATTTATTCCTTTTAAAAAGTCCCACCAGAACCACTGCAATCAGTGTCATCAAAGCGACCAGAATAAAGTAGCCATTGGGTTGATGCAGTTCCGGCATATTATCGAAATTCATACCGTACAAACCGGCGAGAAAACTCAGCGGCACAAATATCGCAGTCACCACTGTGAGTACCCGCATGGTCTCGTTGAGATTGTGAGATGTGAGCGAAATATGACCATCGATCAGGTCGCCGGCGAGATCGTAATAGAGCGCGGACAACGAATTGAGCCGCTCGAATTTTTCGTAGACATCGGTGACCGCGTGAATGGCATCGATATTCTTGCGGTGATCTTCCTTGAGATGGGCCAGCAGCTCTGAGTAGGTTCGGTCGTGATAGCTGTGCAGTCTGGTCAATTTACGCAGCCAGGTTTTGCAGCTGATCAAATCCCGCAGCACGCTGTCACTTTGAGTCTCCAGCAAAGTATCTTCGTATTCTGAAAGCGCCGGCTCAAAGTCGAGTAACAGATCCAGATACGCCAGTCCAATGCCATTGGTAATCGATGCGAACAGCACCATCGGACCGCGCGACATCACCTCGGGCAGCTGTTCGCTCTGCTGCCAAAGGTTGATTGCCTGAGAGGGTTTGTCGTGACGGGTAATAAGAAAGTTATCGCCAATAAAACAGGCCAGCTGCAAGGTTTCAAATGCAAGACCATCATTGTTGACAAGCTCGCGCAACAGCACAAATGACTGGTCGCTAAAGTGCTCGGTTTTGGGTGGATGCCGCGGACGCCGCGCATCCTGAATGGTCAGCTGGTGGCAGCCAAACTGATCAAAGATAAGCTGCTCTGCGGCGTCTGACTCATGCTGCAGATCGACCCACAGAAAACAGCCCTCGGCCAGCGGCAGTTGGATCAGCTCCGCGCCACCGCGAGTGATGTTCGATCCATCGTACATACAAATATTGATCATGGTGTGGCCCTTTCTTGCTAAAAACCGTGCCTGAAGGGCTAAGTATATGGCAAATCGCCGACCACGTAACAGATTAACATCGATCAATTAACCCGGCTTTGGCTGGCCTGCAATGACGGGATTTTCGACTAAGCTAGAAGCAATGGGCGCGCCTCTTTTGCTCGAACAAAAATCGCCGCAAGAAAATGAACGGGGGCTAACATGAATGGGATAAAACCAACGGGCTAAAACCAAATGTTACTGACCACGGATGACCACTAAGTATTAAAATTAACAAATATAAAATTGCAATTGATAAAATGGCAAACCAAATAGGAGTTATGTGTTGTTTAGTAGATTGCTTAAAATTTTTGAAATTAAAAATTGGC
>JALRJD010000092.1 GCA_023255165.1 Porticoccaceae bacterium
GTCTCGCCCCATTTTTCGTCGGGCATGGCCACCACTGCGGCGGCAATCACCTGCGGATGTTTATGCAACACCTCTTCAATCTCGATTGATGAAATATTTTCACCACCGGAAATAATAATATCCTTGGAGCGATCTTTTAGCTGGATGTAGCCATCGGGATAGACCACGCCGAGATCGCCGGAGTGAAACCATCCACCTTTAAATGCCTCGTCAGTAGCGGCACGGTTTTTCAGATAACCTTTCATTACCACATTGCCGCGAAACATTACCTCGCCCAGGGTCTCGCCGTCTCGGGGAACTGGTTCCAGGGTCTCAGGATCGAGCACATCCAGTTCTTCCAGCGCATGGTAGCGCACGCCCTGGCGCGCCTTTAACGATGCCTGCTGTTGCGGCGGCAAGGTCTCCCAATCGCTGTTCCAGTCATTGACCACAGCCGGGCCATAGACCTCGGTCAAACCGTAGAGATGGGTAACGTTAAAGCCTGCTTCGCGCATATCGGCCAACACTCTTTCCGGTGGCGGCGCGGCGGCGGTAAAAAAGTCCACCGCATGCCGCAGCTCACGCTTCAGCTCTGGTGCCGCATTTAAAATTGTCGACATCACCACCGGCGCACCACAAAGGTGAGTGACCTGATATTGATCAAGTGCATTCCAGATGGCATCCGCGCGCACTTCGCGCAGACAGATATGGGTGCCGCTCACCGCGGACATGGTCCAGGGGAAACACCAGCCATTGCAGTGAAACATCGGCAGAGTCCAGAGATAGACCGCATGTTTGGCAATCGAGGCGGTAATGGCGTTGCCCTGAGCCAATAGGCTGGCGCCGCGATGATGATAGACCACGCCTTTGGGGTCGCCGGTGGTGCCGGAAGTGTAATTGACGCTGATCGCATCCCATTCATTGTTGGGCATCAGCCAGGCAAATTCGGGGTCGCCACCTTTTACCAGCGCTTCGTAATCCTCGGTTCCCAGTCTTTCGCCTGTTTGCCTGTTCTCAATAGCAAGCACAGGATCAGAGTAATCAATCACCATCGGCGAGACCTGAGTGCTTTCAAGAGCGGCGGCAATAATCGGAGAAAAGCCGGTGTCGGTGATCAGTAGTTTGCTTTCCGCGTGATCCAGCTGAAAGGCGATAACGCCTGCATCCAGCCTGGTGTTCATTGCGTGCAACACAGCGCCGCACATCGGCACCGCATAATGCGCTTCAAGCATCGGTGGGGTATTGGCCAGCATCACCGAGACCGTATCGCCGCGCCCAATACCACGGGCCGCCAGCGCCGAGGCCAGTTGTCGGCAGCGGCGGTAAAAATCGGCATAGGA
Organism: Porticoccaceae bacterium; assembly: GCA_023255165.1. Classification (GTDB taxonomy): domain Bacteria; phylum Pseudomonadota; class Gammaproteobacteria; order Pseudomonadales; family Porticoccaceae; genus HTCC2207. Next base: position 1,320 of record JALRJD010000092.1, read on the forward strand.
AATCTGCAGATCATCGTAGACAATCGCGATGCGCTCGGGGAACACCGTGGCGGCGCGCTCGAGAAATGTCAGTGGTGTCAGAGGTTGATAGTTGGCCTGATTTTGTTCGAGATCCTGATCGTAGATACTGGCCATGGACTAACTCCCCTAACGGATAAATTGCGGCGCTGCGGTTACTTGTCCTGCCAGACCGGCGCGCGTTTTTCAACAAAGGCGCCAATGCCTTCTTCGGCATCGTGGGCGAGCATATTGTCGACCATAACCTGTGAAGTGTAGCTGTAGGCATCGGCCAGCGGCTTAGTCGCCTGCTGATAAAAGGCACGCTTGCCCACCGCGAGTGTCATGCTTGATTTGCTGGCCATTTTCATCGCCAGCGCCATGGTCTGTTCGGTCAGTTCATCGGCGCTCACTGCGCGATTGATCAAACCGATCTGCTCGGCTCTCTCGGCACTGATCATATCGCCGGTCAACAGCATTTCCATCGCGTGTTTGTTCGACACATTGCGCGACAGGGCCACCATTGGCGTGGAACAGAACAGGCCGATATTAACGCCTGGGGTAGCAAAGCGCGCAGTGTCGGCGGCCAGCGCCAGATCACAGCTTGCCACTAGCTGGCAGCCTGCTGCAGTGGCAACGCCAGCCACTTCGGCGATAACCGGTTTGGGATTGTTGACGATCAGCTGCATCACCGAGGCGCAGGTTTCAAACAGCTGCTTAAAGTAAGCCTGGCCGCCATCAGCCGCTGTGCGAGCGCCAGTAATTTCTTTTAGATCATGACCGGCACAAAAGGCGGGGCCGTTGGCCGCCAGCACAATTACCCGCACGGAGGGATCCAATGCCGCCTCGGAGAAGACGTTCGCCAGCTGAGTCAGCATTATTTCAGAGAGCGCATTGCGACGTTTTTGATCGTTCAGTGTCAGTCTCAAAACACCGTCAGACATCTCTTGCAACAGGGTCTCGCTGTTGTTTGGGTTTTCCATCATCGCGCTCCGGGTCGGTTAGTGATTTCGTTTTAGCCTGGTATACCAGTCCAATAAGGTTGTTCCAATTCTATCTTCGGGCAGCGATTCATCACAACTTTGACGCCCGCCGCTTCGGCCAACTGCGCAGCCTGATGGTTGATAATCTCCAGCTGCATCCACACGACACTGGCGCCAACGGCAATTGCCTCTTCGGTCACACCCAGTGCGGCTTCCGATGAGCGAAAGATATCAACCATATCGACTGGCTGATCGAGCGCCGTATTGAGTGATGCCAGATCGGCGTAACAGTGCTGACCCAGAATCTGATTGCCTGCCTCGCGCGGATTGACCGGATAGACGCGGTAGCCCTGCTCGAGTAGCGCCTGCATACAGCGATAACTGTCGCGGTCTTCGCGCGGGCTGGCGCCTACCAGAGCAACACTTTTTACCTCGGTCAGTATCTGCTTAAGATAGGCCTCAGAATAATTGTTGTGGTCAATTGCTGTAGTCATAATTGGAAATAGTTAAATTATTATTTAGCCGGCCTTGCTGGCAATGCTCTTTTTGGGATCGTAAAACGGCTTTTCCACAACTTTAACAGAGCGACGGCCAAATGGGGTGACAATCTCGGCCGCGGTATCAATTGCACTGTGCTCGATAGACATCATCGCCAGAGCAATATTGGTTTTCAACCGCGGTGAATAGATCGCCGAGGTCACATGACCCACTTTTTCTTCGCCGACAAATATCGGCCAAAATTCATTGTTGGCGCCAGTCAATGCTTCACCATCGATCACAATACCCACCTGTTTGCGGCGAATGCCCTGTCGCACGATTTCCTGCAACGCGGCCTTGCCGATAAAGTCGGCATCCATTTCCAGATCAACCAGACGATCAAGACCCAACTCGTAGGGATTGGTATGGCAATCCATATCCGCATGGTATGACAGCATGCCGCCTTCAATACGACGAATTGCCGAGGTATGGCCGGGCTGCAAACCAAAGGGCTGACCTGCTGCCATAATGCGCTCCCACAACTCATCGCCGCGGCTGCCATCACGCAGATAGATCTCATAACCCAACTCACTGGACCAACCGGTGCGTGACACAATCAATGGGATACCATCGAGCTCATATTCCTCGAGCCAGTAGTAACGCAGATCATTGACCTTCTCGCCGAACAGGCTTTGCATAATCTCGCCGGAGCGTGGCCCCTGTAACTGAAGCGGTGAAACATCCGGCTCACAGATGCTGACATCAAGACCGGAATGAACCGCCACGCCCTGGGCCCAAAGTAAAATATCGCTGTCGGCCAGTGACAACCAAAAATGATTTTCCGCCAGACGTAGCAAAATCGGGTCATTTAAAATGCCGCCCTCGGCATTGGTGATCAACACGTATTTACACTGGCCAACGGCGCAGGCGGAGAGATTGCGCGGGGTTAACATCTGTACAAACTTGGCCGCATCGGGGCCGGTGATTTCAACCTGGCGCTCCACCGCAACATCACTTAGGGTCGCAGCATTGACCAGATTCCAGAAATTCTGTTCCGGATCGCCAAAATCTCTCGGGATATACATGTGGTTATAAACCGAAAAGCCCGTAGCGCCCCAGCGCAAAGTGGCGTCAAA
>JALRJD010000121.1 GCA_023255165.1 Porticoccaceae bacterium
CACTACAGCATCTACTCGGAAAAATATTTTAAGTACAACAATATCAATCAGCCCAACCGCAACCGTCTGCTGTGGCGCGACAGCAGTGTCGATGGTCTTAAAACCGGGCATACCAATGCCGCCGGATACTGTCTGGTCGCCTCGGCAGAACGCCGCGGTATGCGCCTGATTTCAGTGGTGCTGGGCACAGATAGCGATGCAGCGCGGGCGCGGGAAACACAGAAACTGCTCTCGTTTGGTTTCCGTCACTACGACACCAAAACCATCTACTCCGCCGGCGACACCATCAAAGAAAATGCCAAGGTCTGGTTTGGCGAGCAGGAATTTGTCAATCTGACCATCGCCGATGATGTCACCCTGACGCTGCCGCGGGGATCGCAGAAACAGCTCAGCGCCAATATCCTGGTCGACGAGCAGATTGAAGCACCGATTGCCGCTGGGCAGGAACTCGGTCGCCTTCAGGTTTCGTTCAATGATGAGCTGTTGATTGACACACCTCTGGTCGCTGAGCGAAACGTTGAAGAGTCGGGTATATTTTCCCGATTTGTCGACTGGATTGTGCTGTTTATTACCCGACTGATGTCCTGAGTGGTCGATATGAGCGAACAGCAAGCCCCTCTTCTCGAATTTCCCTGTGACTACCCGATCAAGGTGCTGGGTTCGGCACACGCTGAACTGCACCAACATGTTCTGGAAGTCATGGACACCCACGCCCCCGGTTTTGATCGCAGCAAAATTACCATTCGCGACAGCAGTAAAGGCAAGTGGCAGTCGATTACGGTTACTATCACCGCAACCGGCAAGCCACAGCTGGACACCATTTTTGCCGAACTGAAAACCAGTGCACGGGTCAAGATGGTACTCTAACCATGGCCTCCAACAATGTGTCCGGCGACAGACCACTGCTGGTTCGCCATCTCGGCCTGCAGGATTACAGCGCCATCTTCAGCGCCATGAAAACCTTTAATGAACAGCGCACCGCCGACACCGACGACGAGATTTGGCTGCTCGAACACCATCCGGTGTTTACTCAGGGCCAGGCCGGCAAAGAGGAATATATCCTGCTTCCCGGCGATATCCCGGTGGTTAAAAGCGACCGCGGCGGCCATGTTACCTATCATGGGCCAGGACAGATCACCGCCTATGTGCTGGTCGATCTCAAGCGTTTAAATATCGGTGTCCGCGATCTGGTGACATTAATCGAGCAGGCTCTGGTCGATACGCTGGCGCACTGGAATATCAATGCCGCACCACGCGCCGACGCCCCTGGCGTCTATGTCGATAACGGCGATAAAATTGCGTCGCTGGGCCTGCGCATCCGCAAGGGCTGCAGTTACCACGGATTAAATTTTAATGTGGCGATGGATCTTTCGCCCTGGCAGCGAATCAACCCCTGCGGCCTGGGCGTGGCAATGACACAGCTCGCAGATCTGGTCGACAAGCCGCCGGAAATAACCACGGTAATGGATAAATTGGCCGACTGCCTGGCGGCCGGTCTTGGTTATAATGGCGTCCAAATTGGCGCCGCCGAACCCCTGCTGAATGCACCTGACTGTTGAACGAACTTAATCAAAGGACCCTTATGACCAGAGAACCTGTCACTCCTCCACAGCGCACCCGCCGTTTGCAACAGGGCGAGAAATTGCGCAGTGCCGATAAAGTGGAGCGGATTCCAGTCAAGGTGATCCCGACAACCGAGATTCAACGCAAACCTGAATGGATGCGTATTCGTCTCTCTGCATCGCCCAAGGTTCAGGCGATCAAAGATATTTTGCGCCGCCATAAAATGGCCACAGTCTGCGAAGAGGCCGCCTGCCCCAACCTGCATGAATGTTTTAGCCACGGCACCGCGACCTTTATGATTATGGGTGAGATATGCACCAGACGCTGCCCGTTCTGCGATGTCGGCCATGGCAAACCCAATCCGCTGGATATTGAAGAGCCACAAAACCTCGCTCGGGCAATCCATGAAATGGGGCTTAGCTATGTGGTCATTACCTCGGTAGATCGCGACGATCTTCGCGATGGTGGCGCACAACATTTTGCCGACTGTATCCGCGAAGCCAGACTGCTGTCGCCAAACCTTAAAGTCGAGGTATTGGTGCCGGATTTCCGTGGCCGCATGGCACCGGCGCTTGAGATTCTCAGTGCCACTCCGCCAGATGTGTTTAATCACAATATGGAAACCATTCCGCGTCTCTATCGCGAGGCGCGCCCGGGCGCCAACTACGAGTGGTCGCTGAAACTGCTCAAGGATTACAAAGCCTTAAACCCGACAGTTCCAACCAAGTCGGGGCTGATGGTCGGTCTTGGCGAAACCAGGGATGAATTGCTGCGCACGCTGGATGATCTGCGCGCCCACGATGTGGATATGTTGACTGTGGGCCAGTATCTGCAGCCTTCGACCAACCATCTGCCCGTGGACCGTTTTGTCCACCCGGATGAGTTTGCCGAGTACACCGAGTATGCCGAGAGCATAGGTTTTAAACAGGCTGCCTGTGGCCCGCTGGTGCGCTCAAGCTACCATGCCGACAAGCAGGCGCGGGGCGAAGAAATTAGCTAGATGGCAATTGATTAAGTAGTGACTGGCTTTACAGCAATCGATTTGGTCAGAGGTTATTTTTCATCTTCGGTCCAGACTTCCCGCAACGGCTCACCAAAGTCATCATAGATAACTTTCTTGCGTGCTCGCTTGGGTGATTTGCTGGCCGGCTTGGCTGCGGTTTTGGTATTTTTCTTTTTGCGGCTGTCCAGCGCTGAAACAACATCGTTGATATAGGTGCGCGTCTGTCGCGGCTGGGTGCTGACAAACACCGATTTCGAGCGTGGTTTGTCGGCTGGCTCACCGGTCTCGCCGCGCTCATGGGTTTTGATCTGCCCACCGCGGGAGAGAAACTCTTCCGTTGCTCGCTGAATATCGCCACGGATTTTATTTTTACTGACACGCTCAACCACAGAAACAACCATTTTTTGTATCAACCACCAGTCTAACAGCGCAGCCCCTGCTTGGACACAATGAGTTGTTCACAAAAACCGATTATTCCCGGAACCAGCCTGGTCAAACAGATCCAGTTGCTGGGCTCGACCGGGCTCACCGGCATCGATAAAACGCACGCCCAGTCCCATCAGCCGAACAGGCCGAGCGCCTCGCGCCCAGGCTTCCTCAAACAGCGCGACAAAACTTTCCAGAGGCAGGCCGTTGGTTAGAGCGCGCTCCAGCGTGGTACTGGTGAAGTCATCAAATTTTATCTTGATAAACTGTTTGGTAACGATGTAGTCGCTGTCGACCCGTCGCAGCCGGCTGCGCAGCTCCATCAACAGCTCGGGCAGGCGTGCCAGGCAGGCCTGCTGATCAGAGAGATCCCCCGAATAGGTGTGTTCAACGCTGAGTGATTTGCGCCGGCTGTTGGCATTGACCGGCCGGTTGTCGATACCTCGACAGAGGTCATGCAGGCGCTGGCCAAAAGAACCAAACCTGTCGACCAGATCAAGCAGCTCAAAACGCTGCAGATCAGCACAGGTTTTCACCCCCATGCGCAGTAATTTTTCATTGGTTACCTTGCCAACACCATAGATACGCTTGACCTCGAGCTGCTCGACAAACGCATTTATATTCTGCGGTGTAATCACATACTGACCATCGGGCTTATTGAGGTCGCTGGCGACCTTGGCAAGAAACTTGTTCGGCGCTACGCCGGCAGAGGCGGTCACCCCCACTTCATCGGCGATGGCGCGACGAATCTCGGCAGCTATCAATGTGGCGCTGCCGCTACATTGGGTGCTCTGACTGACATCGAGAAACGCCTCATCCAGCGACAGCGGCTCCACCAAGTCGGTGTAGCGATAAAATATCTGACGGATCTTCAACGAGGCTTCGCGGTACTTGGCCATGGTCGCTGGAATCACCACCAGGTCCGGGCACAGTTTCAGTGCCTGACCAGTTGGCATCGCCGAGCGGACACCGTATTTCCGGGCTTTGTAATTGCAGGTGGCAACCACGCCACGGCGGTCTGACTTGCCGCCAATGGCGATGGGATATTGGCTTAGGGACGGGTCGTCGCGCATCTCGACCGCGGCGTAAAAGCAGTCGCAATCGCAATGAATAATCTTTCTTGTGGCGCTACTGTCGTCAGACACTTTTTCCACAGTTTTAAACCGCCGTGTTAACTCGCCGTTTTAAGCCGCCTTTCTTAACCGTCTTTCTAAACTGTCTTTAGACGGCAGCGTCATCTTCAAATTGATGGCTGGCCACCCTGACACCGACGCGCTTGGAGATAACCTCGGGGAGCAACAGCATCGCCGGGGTTAACAGCAGAGTCAATACCGTGGCAACAGTCAAGCCATTGACGATCGCGCTGGCCAGCGGTTGCCACCAGGAGGAGACCATGCCGCCGACTTCCCAGGTGCGATTGACCAGATCCACACTGACACCATTGGCCAGGGGCAATAATCCAACAATGGTGGTAACCGTGGTTAACATCACCGGGCGGAAGCGGGATTTTGCCGCTTTAAACACCGCATCCACCGGGGACAAATTGCTGTCGCTGCGGCGTAAATAGTTATAGCTGTCGATCAGGACAATATTGTTATTCACCACAATTCCGGCCAGCGCGACAATCCCGACGCCGGTCAAAATGGTGCTGAATATACCCTGGGAGATCAGCAGCCCGAGTAACACGCCAGCGGTCGACATCACCACGGAAAAGAGAATCAGAAACGCCTGATAGAAGCTGTTAAATTGCATTACCAGCATAATCAGCATCAGCGACATGGCCAGCGAGAACGCCACTTTGAGGAATGCCGCCGAGTCAGCCTGCTCTTCATTGGCGCCGCGGAATTTGATCTTGATCGATTCGTCGATATCCTGCGTCGCCAACCACTTGGCTATCTGCGTAGTCTGGTTGTCGGCCAGGTAGCCATCTTCGGTGTTGGCCATAATAAATACCGTCTCGAGCATATCGAAACGCTGAATGGCATCTACACGCGGCTTGGCAACACGCTCACTAAAGCTGCTGACAGGCACCGAGCCAGCCACTGTGTTGACACGCAATTCATCCAGTGCCGCCAGCTGACGATTTTGCTCCGGATAGCGCAGCCTTATCTCAACTTCATCATCCGCGTCATTGGGACGATACTCACCAATCATCACGCCATTGGTAACCATCTGAACCATCTGCCCAATATTGCCGACATTGACGCCGAGCATGGCAGCCTTTGGCCGATCGACGATCAGTTCCCATTGAATGCCAGCAAGCGGCAGTGAATCTTCCACATCGCGAACACCTTCAACATTGTTTTTGATCCAGTCGCGAATCCCGGCGGTGGTCTGGTACATCAGCTCACGGTTGGTCGACGAAATCTGGACCTGAATATCCTTGCCCACCGGCGGGCCCACCGCTATCTCTTCACCGGTGGCATAGATGCCGGGCAGACCCGAGGTGCGCTTGCGGATCTCGGAGAAAACTTCGAGACTGCTTCTGCTGCGCTGCGCCGGGGGGTAGAGTTCAACCAGAAATGAACTGATTTTGTCGCGACTGGAATCCCGATCCAGCGTTAACGAGTTGCTACCGCTAAAACCATAGAGCTGCTGCACGCCATCAATCGAGGCGACAACCTGTTCCACCTTGCGAGTTATCTCCTTGCGCTCTTGTACGGAAAGGTTGCCCTGGGCGCGCACATCAACCATGCCGTAGCGATTCTCGATATGGGCAAAGAAATCCTGACCGGCATTGAACTTGCCATAACTGACAAAGATGGCAATCAGGAATATCACCGCGACAATCGACGAGATACCCGGTCGATTAATGATCGGCTTGAGGAATTTCAGATAGAGGTTCAATAGCGGCTGCAGCAAATTTTTCGCTGATTCCTCGGTGTCGTGATTTTCCGGAAGCTTCTTTGCCTTGCCTCGACGGCGGGAAATCACAATGCCCAGTGTCGGTGCAAAAATAAGCGCATAGGTCAGCGACCAGCCCAATACGGCAAACACCGTGATCGGCAGATAGGACATGAAATCACCGGCCACACCGGGCCAGAACAGCAGCGGCAAAAATGCCGCCAGGGTAGTGCCAGTGGAAGCAATTACTGGAATCGCCATGCGCCGCACCGCTTCAAGGTAGGCGTCGCGAGTGGGCAGACCCTCCGCGGCGCGGGTGTTGGCAAATTCAACCACCACAATGGCGCCATCGATCAACATTCCCAGTGACAACAGCAGGCCAAACATCACCATAAAGTTAAAACTGAAACCGAGCAGGTTGACCACAATCATCGAGCCGAGCAGACAAAATGGAATGCCAAACCCAACCAGCAGACCGGAGCGAACACCCAGGGTGGCGACTACCAGCACCAGCACCAACGCCATGGCGGTGAGAATATTGCCCTGTAACTCACTGACCATCGACTGGGCGTACTCGGAGCTGTCGAAGATAAAGTCGATTTTGATGCTTTGTGAAAACTGGCTTCTCTCTCGGGCGATCACCTCACGCACCGCTTTCACGGTCTCAATCGCATTGGCATTCAGGCGTTTGCGCACGTCGATGGCGATGGTTTTTTCGCCGTTGATGGTGCTAAAGCCGGTGGCATCTTTAAAGGTGCGACGCACATCAGCGATATCGCCAAGGGTGATAACGCCATCCGCGGTGAAACGCACCGGTAGCTTGCGAATATCCTCGGTTGTTTCGATCAGCGCCGGCACCTTGATGCCAAAGCGCCCCTGGGCGGCGTCCATCTCACCGGCGGGAATCAGCAGATTGTTGGCGCTCACTGCGCGGAACATTTCATCCGCGGTAATGTTGTATTGCTCGAGACGATAGGGGTCGAGAACGGCTTCAACCACCTCATCGCGGTGCCCGGACATATCCGCTTTCAGTACATCCGGCAACATCTCCAGCTGACGCTGGAAGAATTTGGCGGTTTTGTAGAGCTCGCGCTCTGATGCGGTATCACCGGAAAATGTCACCACCACGGTGGGCTCCGGGCTCGGGCTCAACTCGTTGACCAACGGTTCCTTGGTCTCTGATGGGAACTCCGCCTTGGCACGATCTACCGCTTCGCGCACCTCCGACACCACCAGATCAATATTTTCGCTGACATCAAATTCGACAGTGATATAGACCGCGCCCTCGCGAGCGACCGCCTGAATCTCCTCCAACCCGTCCAGCGTTTTCAGCTCTTTCTCGACCGGTCTGACCAGTAGCCTGGCACCATCTTCGGGAGAGATGCCATCATGCCTGATCATAATCATCACCATCGGCAGGGTGACATTGGGATTAACTTCAACCGGCATAACAACACGGGCCATGCTGCCTGCAAACAGCACCAGCAGCATAATCGACAGGGTTGCCCTGGCGTGATCAACGATCAGATTGAGAAACTTCATATTATTATTGGATCCGTTTTACTCAATGCCAGAGCTGGTTTTTGAAGAAGAATTATTGGCAAGATCGGCAACGCCCGCAGCGCTGGACTGATCGCGATAGGAGACCGTGACACGCTCACCGTCAGTGACATAATTTTGTCCAATGGTCACCAGCGCCACCCGGTCGGGCAGACCGCTAACCCAGACGCCAGATTCACTCTCGCCGACATTGATGACCGGCAGTGAACTGACAATGCCATTTTCATCCACCGCGCGAACAAACAGATGGCCGGCATCATCCAGCAACACCAGGCTCGATGAGATCAAATGGGCTTTAACCGGCTCGCCGACAATCTGAAGGCTCGCCGACATGCCGGCAAGAACGTCCAGCTGCGGGTTGGCGACTGTGGCTTCCACGCGAAAACTGCGTGTAATCGGATCCGCTTGGCGCGACAGATAACTGATAGCGCCATTAAGTGACTCACCACTCGCCAGAGTCACCTTTGCCTGACGCTCGAGGGCAATGGTGCTGACATCGCGTTCTGTGGCGACAGCAGTCACTTTTAACGGGTTGAGTTCAACCACTTGCGCGCAGAGCTGTCCTGGCTGGACAAAATCACCCACTTCCACGGGACGACGCTCAACAACGCCATCAAAGGGTGCCTTGACCGATAGATTGGCAATATCCAGACTACTGCGCTCAACCGCAACCCGCGCGGATTCAAGGCGGGTTCGCGCCTGCGCAATGGCCAGTTCCGACTGATAACCACCCTGCTTGAGCTTTTGCACACCTTTAAATTCAATATCCGCCTGCTTCAGTGCCGCCCGGGCGTGTTGCAAACGTCGCTCACGATCCTCGCCATCAATCTGACAGATCGCTTCGCCCGCTTTAACGATCGCGCCCTCGGCACCGGGAACGGCAACAATGCGACCCGCTACCTGTGCTTTTATATCCACTGATCGGTTGGCTTCGGTGCGCGCGCGTAACACCAGCTGTGGGGCGTAATCCTGCACCTCGGACCAGGCCGCTTCAACAACGGTCAGTTTGGCGGCAGCCGGAGTTGCATTGCTCTCGGTTGAGGAGGAGACAAATAATCCACTGAAAAACCACAGGCCTATGGCCAAGGCGATAACGAGTGAAACACGGACATTGTTATTCAAAGGTAACCATCCATTTTAGTTGTAAGTTTTCTAGGCCTTTGTTACGGCGTTTGCGGCGCGATAGTTTACTTTGAATGCGGCCTGATGTCAGGGAAAAAGCGGTTTTGGCGACGTCTAGTATTGGCTCTGTTTCACCCAAATAGCGTGCACCGGGTTGGGTTTTGCACCTGATCCGATCGTGTTAACTGGCGGAATTGCACTATATTAATGCATATAAACTGTGATGCCTGTGGCAAGTTGCTATGGTTAAAGGTGTCATAGTCGGCACTTTGTGCTTAACCGGTTGAACCAGACTTCGTCTTCAATAAGACTACTTGAAAGTATTCGTATGTGAGTAACTCATTGAGACATAACCAAAGGATTTGGGGAAATGCGCACACAATATTCAAAATACCTTTATGCAACAGATGCTGTAAAAAACCTTTTTAATTTTTCTAACCGAACTGCTATACCAGTCTGCCTGGCACTTATTTTCATCACAGTGAGCCCGGCCAGCCTGTCAGATAATCTTGTCCGCAACGGCAGCAGTGTTTATTCCGATCTCGGCAAGGACCAGTTTGCCGCCGCACTCTATCTTGAAACCTACCAAAAAAATCCGCAGGCCATAGAGTCATTACCGGGTGAAAAACGCATGGAAGTTCGGGTGCTGAATAACTACTCCAAACGCCGCTGGTTTAATTTCTGGATGCAGAGCATCTCGATTAATAACAGCCGCGAAACCTTTTCCGGCTCGGCAAAACAATTGGTCGATCTGATGCAGGCTGCCCAGTCGGCGCCTCAGGCAGGCGACCTGGTCGAGTATATCTCCAGCCCAAAAAAGGGTACCTCGCTGCGATTTAACGGCACTGTGCTGATTAGCGGCCTGTCCAATCAGGTGTTTGATCTGCTGTTGCGCACCTGGATTGGGGGAATTCCGCCCAACGCGGCTTTCAAGGATGAGATTCTCGGAAAACAGAGAAATTTTCAAGCAAACGAACTGTTGGAGACGGTAGCCACAGACCCTAAACGGATTGCACTGGCCGCCTCCTGGATCAAGCCGCCAGCTCCAGTGGCTAAAACCAAAATCGCTGAAGCCAAATCTGCACCGGTAGCCGAGACTGCCGCGGTGGCCGCAGCGAAATCTACTGCCGAAAAAGAGGTTGGCAGCAAACCCTCGGAAACTGCCTCTAAAGATAACGCAGCATCAGATAATACAGCGCCACGGGATAGTGGCGTGGCAGAACAACTCGCCGCCAACGACAATACTAAAGCCAATAATTCTGATAGTTCCCAAGAGACTTCTTCGCCTGACAAAGCCCATACTGAAGAGCCCCATACTGGAAAGCCCCATACTGAACAGGCTCTGAAAAAACCTGACAATAGTGCAGAGAAAGCTGAGGCAAGAATTGAAGAAAGTGATGACGATAATGTCGACTTTAGCGTTACCGCCGCTCTGGCAATGCGCGACTACACCCCAATAATTGTACAAAAGATTTTCCGCCAGACCAGCTATCCAGGTCGCGCGGTTCAGCGCGGCTGGGAAGGAACGGTGCAAATGTCGGTGTTGATCAGTAAGTCCGGAGAAGTAGAACGAATCACCATCACTCAGAGCAGCGAATATGCCATTCTGGACAAGGCCGCGGTTAAAGCCGTGGAGCGGGCGGCGCCATTCCCTGAAATACCTGATGAGCTCAATACCAGGGTTTTCGATCTCAGCGTTCCGATTACCTTCCAGCTGAAATAACGGCCCATGGCCAATCAGACCAGCAGCGGCGGATGGCCCTCCGCCGCTGCTTTTGCATTGACAGCTGTTACTGGCCAATTTTTCAGCAAGTCGCTATAATCCGCGCCTCACAAAATTGCATCAGGTCTTATTAAACCAATTGGTTTGATCTAACCTTTCTGAATTAACAACTTTTACACTGCGATCACCACGGAAAAATCTTATGAGCTATAACGACATCCCGGCAGGCAAGGATCTGCCAAACGATATTAATGTGATTATCGAAATCCCCGCCAATCACGACCCTATCAAATATGAAGTAGACAAGGACAGCGATGCGATATTTGTCGACCGCTTTGTTGCGACACCAATGTTCTATCCGGCGAATTACGGCTATGTTCCCCAGACGCTATCTGAAGATGGGGACCCGCTGGATGTGTTGGTTGTCTCGCCCTACCCGGTAATGCCTGGATCAGTGATCCGCAGCCGTGTGGTTGGCGTGCTGAATATGAGCGATGAATCCGGAGTTGATGCCAAGCTGCTTGCCGTTCCCCACACCAAGCTGACCAAGCTCTACGATCATGTTGAAGAGTACGGTGATCTGCCCGAGTTGCTGATCAAGCAGATCGTGCATTACTTTGAGAACTACAAGGCACTGGAACCCGGCAAGTGGGTAAAGGTTGATGGTTGGGATAATGCCGAAGCAGCGCGAGCTGAAGTAATGGCCTCCCGCGAGCGCTATCTGGCTCAATAATCGGCTGGCTGAATTGCCGATTGATTGGCTGGTTTAACCTCAAGTTTACTGAGCAAAGCAAAACCCGACGTTTCCTCAAATGCACTACTGAGATGCACTTCAGTGGAGGAATCGTCGGGTTTTTTATCTCCCGTCGGGTTTGTTGCCTGACGCTGTAACCTCACTCTTCTTCCACTTCCTCAAACAGCACATCACTGTTAAGGCCGTGCTTGCGCAGCACATCACGCAGCCGGCGCAACGCATCCACCTGAATCTGGCGAACCCGCTCTCTGGTCAAGCCAATCTCCAGCCCTACCTGCTCCAGAGTCTCCTCCTGATGGTGCTGCAACCCAAAGCGCCTGACCAAAACCTCGCGCTGTTTTTCCGGCAGTTGACAGAGCCACTCGTCGAGCGCCTCGAGCAGGTCTTCACCCTCAATCTGCCGCTCGGGGCTGCAGGATCCCTCCGCGGAAATCGTCTCAATCAGGCTCTTGTCGTTGTCGGCAACCGGTATATCAATAGATGCTATGCGCTCACTCAGGCTGAGAATCTTGATAACATCGGCGGCCGGCTTGCCAACCTCTTCCGCAATTTCATCCGGCGTTGGCTGGTGATCGAGGCGTTGCGCCAACTTGCGCGATGCACGCACATAGACATTGAGTTCCTTGACTATATGCACCGGCAGCCGGATTGTCCGCGTCTGATTCATCAGTGCGCGCTCAATAGTCTGACGAATCCACCAGGTTGCATAGGTGGAAAAACGATAGCCGAGTTCAGGATCAAACTTTTCTACCGCGCGCATCAGACCTATATTGCCCTCCTCGATCAGATCGAGTAATTCGAGGCCACGATTGACATAGCGCCGCGCGATTTTAACCACTAATCGCAGGTTGCTTTCAATCATTCGTTTACGTGCTGATTCATCGCCCTTGAGGAATTTACGGGCATAGAAGACTTCTTCGGCCGCTGTGAGCAGCGGGGCGTAGCCTATCTCTTTGAGATAGATACTGGTGGCATCAATTGCCTGATGACTGACTTCCGATAAACTTCCCTGATCGTCGGTTACTTCTGCTTGCTGATCTATAAACGTTGGTTCCATAACGCTATATCCCTTTTCATGTTACTCCGTGTTCCAAGTCACCAACCCAGTGACCTTTCTGGAACAGTACCGCTTCCGATGATTCACAGTTAACTGCTTTGCTTTCTGGCTTTGCAGCTTCTTACTTTCTAACTTTCTTACTTTCTAACGTTCTACCCGCTCCTGGCTTATTACTGCCAGTGACTTCCTGTCGAGGTAAACCTACTCCATTGTTATTTCAAATACGTTTCGGGATTAACCGGGTTCCCATCCTTGCGTATTTCGAAATACATGGTTCCATTGGAACCGAGCCGCGAGATAATCTCCATCTGTTTTACAGTCTGCCCCTCTTTAACCATGATCTGGTCATTGTGAGCGTAGGCACTGAGTAAAAGCTCGCTGTGCTTAATGATAACCAGCTTACCATACCCGCGTAAACCCTCTCCTGCGTAAACCACAATCCCCGGGGCGGCGGCGCGCACCGCTGACCGGCTGACCGACTTTATTTTGATACCTTTATGCAGTTCGGATGGGCTGTAGGCCTTGATAACCTTACCTTTGAGCGGCCATTGCCACTGCCAGTCAGTCGAATAAACAATCGCTTTGGCAGCGCTTTTAGGCTTGTTTTGAGGACTATTTGTTACTTTTGGCGCGGCTGTGGTCACCGAAGAGTTACTTGTTGAACGAGGTTTTGACGCTTGTATGGCAGTCTTTTTCGCCTGTTTATCGACACTTTTCGCGGCACTGTTGCTGATCTTGCTTACATCCAGTGACAGCAACTGGCCTCGATTGATCACAAACGGTTCGCGAATACCATTGGCTCGCGCCAGCTTGCGAAAGTCGAGATCATAGCGCCAGGCGATGGAGTAGAGGGTTTCTCCGGGCTCAACCTGATGCACCATAATTTTGCTGCTGGGCGGCTCGGAGCGACTGCTCACCGGCGCCGAATTAACGCTGCAGCCCGCCAGCCCGACAACGGTGGTGAGCACCAGTAGAGGGGCCAGTAAAGAGACTGTTGGGGTCAATCCAATTATCAAAATAGACTGCCTGCAGAGTGTTATAGCCAGTTATCATACCGTCTGGCTCATTAATTGGGGTTCATTATTTGGAGTTCATTAATTGCGGCCCAAGAATCGCGGTTTAAAAATACCGCGCCAAAAACCACATCCCATTGAACAACCGGCGCTTATTAAAAGTTCCTATTAAAAGATCACGTTAACCGCGCGCTTTAGAGCGTACTGTCCTGATTTCGCGACCCAACATATTCCAAACCCAACACCAAAATCAAGCCGACCAGCATGGCTGTCACACTCATCGCTGTCTGCGCATCCATACCCACCAGCTCGGTGTATTGACTGGGCCAGAGATTCTGCGCCGACAACACAATAGTCTTGCCAGAGTTGCTGACCACCGATTCCAGCACCTGCTTCCAGGGCCAGATAATATTCAGACTGCCGACCAGAAACCCGCACATCATGGCGATTACCAGGCTCTCATAGTGCGCCAGCATCCACGACAGCAAGCGGCTAAACATCGACAAACCAATAATGCCGCCGAGACCAAAGACCAGCAGAATATCCACCTGCACATCGGCGATGGCACCGATAAAAACCGGGTAGAGCCCCAGCAGCATAAGAATAAAGGAGCCTGAAATACCGGGTAAAATCATCGCACAGAGGGCGATGCAACCGGCGAAAAACATGGTTACCAGCGTGCCCTCAAGCTGCACCGAGGGCGCCACCGACACCGCCCAGGCAATAACAATGCCGATCACAAACAGTAACAGTTCCGGCCAGCGCATCAGGTGGTATTGGCGCAGCAGATAGATCACCGACCCGGCAATCAAACCGACGAAAAAGGACCACAGCGGCAGCGGATGCTCGACCAGCAGATACTGCATCACCACAGCGAGCGAAAACAGACTGGTCAAAATACCGCTGAGCAGTACCACCAGAAAATTACCGTTGATATGCCGCCAGGCGGCCGCAATGCCCTGGGATTTTAAAACCCGGAGCGCCTGTAAATTCAATGATTTAATAGTGTCGATCAGTTCGATATAGATACCACTGACAAAGGCAATGGTGCCTCCGGAGACCCCTGGAACCACATCGGCAGCACCCATCGCCAGACCTTTGGAAAAAAGTAACAGGTATTGCCTAAAACTGCGCATGGTCACTCCAAAGTGGATTTGTAAAACTGTGGTGCTGAGGTCCGCCGGCGAATTTATCTAGCGTGACAAACCACCCAGTAGCGGTACAAATTTGACCTGCTCAACGACCTCTTCGTCAAATTCCGAAGAGCTGCCAACACGCCGCAGTACACGCAGGTCCTGAACATCACCGGCACCCACCGGAATCACCAAAATGCCATCCGGCGCCAGCTGATGCAACAGCTCATCGGGAATCGCATGGGGTGCGGCCGTGGTGATAATGCCATTGTAAGGAGCGTGTTTCTGCCAGCCAAAACTGCCATCGGACAGCTCGGCGGTAATATTGCGCAGACCCAGCTTGCGGAAACGCTCCTTGGCCTTGACCAGCAGCGGCTCAATGCGTTCCACCGAATAAACCTGTTCAACCAACTGCGCCAGGATGGTCGCCTGAAAGCCGGAGCCAGTGCCAATTTCCAGCACCTTTTTCAGCGGCCCGGCCGAGAGCAGTATCTCGGTCATGCGCGCGACAATATAGGGCTGCGAAAGAGTCTGCGAAAAGCCGATAGGTAGCGCGGTATCTTCATAGGCGCGGTGGGAGAGCGCTTCATCGAGAAAAATATGGCGGGGGGTAATGCGAAAGACATCGAGAATACGTTGATTGGTGATGCCCTGATCCTTTAAGCGCTGAATCAGCCGCTCTCGCGTTCGCTGAGAGGTCATGCCAATGCCAGACAGTTCAATCGAGTTCACACAAAATCCTCTATTCCTGAGCCACCGGGAGTTGCCCAGGTTCGATTTACAGCTCTAGTTATCAGTTGCACCAAAAATGGTTGTGGCAGGCGCCAAAAAAATGCTGTGCAAATATATCACAGCGACTCTATTTTCGGGCGGAATAATTCTGCGATCTCACGCAGTATCACCGTCGCAAAACAGCCTCCGGCAAGCTCAAATGCCAGCACCAGCTGATCATCGCCAACTCGTTGCCAGTGCATCGCCTGGGGCCGTAAAACCAATGCGCGGCGTTCCTGTTTCAGCCCCGCATGTTCAAGGGCATAGCACCAGGCTTGCCAGTCGGCCAGAACCGTCTCTTCCAGTTGCTGAAGATCACCGCTGGCCGTGGAGCGACCGCGCCCCCACAGTGGTCCGCCCGGTTCAGCCTCACCGGCAAAGGGCGTTGACCAGCAGTCCCGTTGCAGACGTTCGGCGAGAACCAGATTAAATAACCATGAGCGCGCCGCCGACAGATACATGCCTGTGCCGCGGCGGTTACCCTTAAGTTGATCGCGCTCAATCAAATTTTGAGCCTGGTTTAAATTGCCACCATCGTGACCAAAGCGCTGCTCGCCAAAATAGTTCGGCACACCGCTGCTGGCTATCAGTTTTAAACGCGCTTCAATCTCGGGAAAACGGCCTTCGAGGGCAGCAAACTCTCTCAGCACAAGGCGAAAAGCATTGCCCTGATGCATGCCTCGGCGCAGTTTTTTGTTATTGCGCGCCAGCCGCAAAATCTCAAAATCACCGTGCTGCAATTGCTCTGCACTCACTTCCCTGCCCGGCAGGTAGAGGCTAAACCATTGGGTGGTGACAGCGTAACGATCTTTTAAACCGCAGAAGCTGACATCGTTGCGCTTGATGCCCGCCTGTTGCGCCAACAGTCCAGCAACCCATTGGGTGTTCTGATCGCGCTTGCGGACATGCACAAACAGATGTTCGCCCTCACCGCTGGGCTCAAAGCCCAGTATCTCATCAACCTGAAAATCCTCCGGGCAACTGCGGTAGACGGCGCGGCCAAAGGAGTCGGGAAACAGGCGAGGTAGCTGCTGAAAATCGAAATGTTTATCGTTGATAGTAGGTAGTCCGAAATTGACTATTGGGGATTCGCAGCAACCAGCAACACCACCGCATGACAGGCAATACCTTCCCTGCGCCCGGTAAAACCCAATGCTTCGGTGGTGGTGGCCTTGATATTAATTTGATCTACCGCGCAGCGGATATCCGCCGCCAGATTAAGTCGCATCTTGTCCAGGTGCGGCAACATTTTCGGCTGCTCGGCAACAATGGTGATATCGGCATTGCCGAGCTGATAACCAGTCTCTGAAATCATTTTAACAACCGCCCGCAATAGCGCTCGGCTATCGGCACCGCGCCACTGGCTGTCGGTGTCGGGGAAGTGCTGGCCTATATCGCCGAGCGCAGCGGCGCCAAGCAGGCCATCGATCAGGGCGTGAATCAATACATCACCATCCGAGTGCGCGACAAAACTCTGGTCAAAGGGAATCGCCACACCACCCAGCATCAATTTGTCGCCGGGGCCAAAGCGGTGCACATCATAGCCATGTCCTATTCGCATTGTTCAGTCTCCTGATAGCGCATGATTGCCGCGGCAATCACAAGGTCTTCGCGGTGAGTAATTTTTATATTGTCGCGCCGGCCTTGAACGATTGCCACCGGCCGACCGAGATACTCAACTGCCGACGCTTCATCCGTGGGCGTCTGGCCATCGGCCAGCATGGTCTGCAGCGCTTGCAGTAAAATGCCGTAACGAAACATCTGCGGGGTTTGCGCGGCACGGAAAAGGCTGCGATCAACTGTCGCTTCAATCAATTCGCTCGCGGGCTCATTGTTTGCAGCCATGCGCTTTTCATCCATGCGCTTGGCAGCTACGCGCTTAAGAGTATCGCTCACCGGCGCAGCCAAAATTCCGCCAACATCATTGTCGCGCAATTGATCAACTAGTCTGTTGATATCCGCGCTGGTAATACAGGGTCGCGCCATATCGTGCACCAGCACCCAGTCATTGTCATCGGCCCGGTCGCGGATAGCATGCAGCCCCTGCAACACCGAATGCACTCGCTCGGCGCCGCCGGCAACCCGCTCTACCCGAGCATCGCTGGCAGCGGGAATCTCACTCCATTGAGACACAGCGAGATCGCAGGGAACAATAATTTTTTCAATAGATTGAATGGCCAGCAGACGACTGAGACTGTGCTCGGCAACCAGCTTGTCACCGAGGCGCTGAAACTGCTTTGGCAACTCGCTGCCAAAGCGTCTGCCACTGCCGGCGGCTGGAACAATCGCCCAATATCTGACGGCGCTCACTGGTCGCTATCCTGAGACGCTGGACGCTGCTGATCTTTGTCGATAACCAGGTAAAAGGTTTCTCCTTGCTTGATCATACCAAGGTCAGCACGGGCTTTTTCTTCAATTGAATCGAGATTGGTTTTCAGACTTTCAACATCGGTGGCGATACGCTCGTTGCGATCGCGCAAAGCCTGATTTTCCGACTCCTGCTGCTGCAGTTGGCGGTTTAACTCAGCGCGGTGGGCGAGGCTGCCCTCGCCGACCCACAGTCGATACTGCAGGCCGGCAAGAAGAAGGAGCAAGATAATGATTAACCAGCGCATTCAGGCATTCTATTCGCTTTTACCGCGTTTGCACATTAAGCCTGAGTGCAGGCTAACCCCGCTACCGAGCTTGTCAAAAACTACTGAGCTTTAAATTCAGCCAGTCCACGATACTGCGCCGCAGCACCCAGCTCCGCCTCAATGCGCAGCAGTCGGTTGTATTTGGCAACCCGGTCGGAACGGCACAGCGAGCCGGTTTTAATCTGGCCGGCCGCAGTGGCCACGGCGAGGTCGGCAATAGTGGTGTCTTCGGTTTCGCCAGAGCGGTGAGAGATTACTGCGGTGTAGCCAGCCTGCTTGGCCATGGCGATGGCATCCAATGTCTCGGACAGGGTACCGATCTGATTGAATTTGATCAGAATGGAGTTGGCCACGCCCATCTCAATACCACGACTGAGAATGCTGGTGTTGGTAACAAACAGATCATCACCGACCAGCTGCACGCGCTCGCCGAGCTTTTCGGTCTGGTACTTCCAGCCATCCCAATCGGACTCATCGAGACCGTCTTCGATGGAGATAATCGGGTATTTATCACAGAGTTCAGCCAGATAGTCGCTAAAGCCTTCCGAGCTGTAGACAACCCCTTCACCGGAGAGATTGTAGTAGCCATCTTTATAGAATTCCGACGCCGCACAATCCAGTGCCAGAGTGACATCTTCACCCAACTTGTAGCCGGCCGCTTCGGTAGCCTGTTGAATTACCGCCAGCGCTTCGGCATTGGAGGAGAGATTTGGCGCAAAGCCGCCTTCATCGCCCACCGCAGTGCTGAGACCTTTGGCGCTGAGTACTTTTTTCAGTTGATGGAAAATTTCCGCGCCAACCTGCAGCGCTTCGGCAAAACTTTTCGCCGCCACCGGCTGAACCATAAATTCCTGAATATCGACATTATTGTCAGCGTGCTCGCCGCCGTTGAGAATATTCATCATCGGCACCGGCATGCTGTACTGACCGGATTGAAAGATTTGGAGGTTTGCATGGTTTTATGAATTTTGAAAAACCTATTCTTACTGATTCAGGTGGTTTTCAAGTTATGTCACTATCAAAAAATACAAAAATAAGTGAAGATGGTGTAACATTTAATTCTCATATTGATGGTAAAAAAATATTTTTGTCACCAGAAACAAGTATAGATATTCAAAAAAAATTAAATTCTGACATCGTTATGGTTTTTGATGAATGTCCTGAGTATTCGAAAGATAAAGGTATAATTAAAAACTCAATGGATTTGTCTATGAGGTGGGCAAAAAGGTCTAAGATTGAATTTGGAAATAATGATGAAA
>JALRJD010000178.1 GCA_023255165.1 Porticoccaceae bacterium
CATAGTTTTGGTTTCTAGGTTGTGTTAAAAAGTTAAGTAACCCAATAGTTGTTCCACGTTTAAGTGCTTGACTTTCTAATGCTTTTTTTTGCGGATCTGATAATATGTTTCCATACACATCAGGTATTCCAAAACCTAAAAAGTCTTTCTTCAAAAAGAATATCGAGAGAGTTTGGGTTCACACATGCACTTTAGATCACAAAAATGCTTTGAAAAATTATATAGCTAGAGGAATGAAGATTTATAAAAAGGAAACTATTAAAGTTTAATTAGAATCTGGTAATTGGGGCAGTATTGATTCCCGGTGCGGCGGCGCCGAAATTACTCAGCCGCGATTTGATCAGTCGTATGCAACGCGGTGCGGTGGTGGTGGATGTGGCGATTGATCAGGGCGGCTGCTTTGAGACATCGCGGGCGACTACCCATCAGCAGCCCACCTTTGTTGTCGATGATGTGGTGCATTACTGCGTCGCCAATATGCCTGGCGGTGTGGCGCGCACGGCGACTATGGCGCTAAACAATGCCACCTTGCCCTATGCTCTGGCATTAGCAGACGACCCAATCGCCGCGCTGGTGGCCGACCGGCATCTGCAGAATGGTCTCAATGTCTATCGCGGGCAGGTGACTTACAAGGCAGTGGCCGAGGCGCTGGGCTATGACTATATCCCCGCTGATCAAGCATTGATGCCGGGCCAGCTTTTAAGCCGAGTTGCCAGTTAGGTTGAGAGCTATTTAAGGGTTATCCATAACTGCTCGGCTCGCGCCAGAATCTCGCCCTCGACTGTGCAGAGGGCCGCTGCGGAGAAATGTTTGCGGCCTTCGACAGCACGTTTCCAGGCATAGACTATGAGGGGTTGATCGCCACGCACCGGTTTATCGATAGCGGCGGTCATTTCTCCGAGCAGGCAGACACGGTTTGGATCCGCTGACACATCCAGCGCAAAGTAGCTCGGGCAATCGAGGGCTGACCAGATAAATTCCTGTTTTACATTGCCGTCATGGTCGACAAGGTCGGCTGTGGGTTGCCAGTCACAGGCGACGATCTCGCGGCCATCGACAGTGCCGGTAAACAGTCGCAAACCATCTCCCGGTTCACGGCCGACACCGCAGACAAAACATTGGGGGAAACTGTGCTGGCTGTATCCTCTGTATGTCTGACGCGCATCGCGAGCCTGTTGCAGAGTTGGCGGTGCAGGTGGAACCATATCCAGGCTGGCCGCTAACGCTGTGCCAACCAACTGATCATCCTGTTTCAGAAACCAGCTATCGCCGTTTTGGCTAATGGTGAGTTCGGTATTCAGCGGTGGCGGCACATGCAGTCGCACGGTGCTGGGTCCGCTGAATTGTTTGCCGAGCAGGCCGCAGCTGTAGCCTCCATTACCCGATTGAGGTGGTCCGCAATAGCGTTGGGCAATGGAGGTTGTGAACATAGGTAGCCTTGCATAGAGGATTAATTAAGTTCGCTATCCTGCCAGAATTTGGTGCCTTTTACAGTAGCCTGCAGCGCCAAACCGGATTCGGTGAGCTGGTAGACGGTGATGTTGTCGAAGGTTGCCTCGCCACCGACGGCAGCGCCTTTTTCACTGGCCTTGGCCGCGGCATCGGCATTGACGCCAAAGGCCCAGCCCTTTTCGACAAACTGGGTCAGCGCATCGCGGCTGTGGAAGACAAATACCGCACGAAAATCCTTGACGCCAAGCCCCAGGCCAATACCCGCCTCACCCATTTTCATATAGGTGTTTTTGCCGCTTTTGTTGTCATGCACTACGCCGTGGCCGCCGCCGACACTGGCAAAAATCAGATTGATATTGGCATTGCTAAACACCGCGTAACCCTCTGCTCTGTTAACCTGGGCCCGGACATCCGGCTTGAGTTTGTAAAGGTCGCCGAGAACCTGATTGCGCATGTCGATGATAACCTGACGTTTTTCGGCGGTGGATTTTGTCGGGTTGTTGCTGCAGGCGCTTGAAAACGCGAGAACGAAGCTGAAGAAAATAAGACTGAAAACCGTGAATACTCTGTTCATAGTGATTCCCTTTAGTGTTGATATTCGGTTTGCCGGATGGCGGAAAACGCACAGAGTAAATGTAGCAGCTGCGCAGGCGCGCTGCTGTTGGGTCGTGATTATTGCCGCAGGGCTTTGTGAACTATGTGATCTGGTTAATACGGCGCTCTTTAGTAAGGCGCTTCCGCTAAAAACACCGCGCGCACTGGCGCCGGATGGCCTTCAACAGTTTTACCCGGATCATTGGGGTCGAGAAAGTCGGTGAGAGATTCAAATGTCATCCAGTCGGTCGAGCGCTGCTCTTCGACGCTGGTGGCATTGATATCGACCATGCGCGGATTTTTCAGCCCATTTTTGCGCATCCAGTTCAACAGCATGTCCGGGGAGGGGATAAACCAGACATTGGGCATTTTGGCGTAGCGATCTTCCGGCACCAATAGTTGGTCCTTGGCGCCTTCAATCACCAGGGTCTCGAGCACCAGTTGTCCGCCGGGCTTAAGCAGTTGGCGCAGCTCGCGCAGATGATCCATGGGTGAACGGCGGTGATAGAGAATGCCCATGGAAAACACGGTGTCAAAGGCGGCCATTTTTTCCGGAAGCTGCTCAATGCCAATTGGCAGCACATCGATGGGCAGGGTTTTGTCGGCGGCCTGTTGCACCGCAAAATGTTTGATCGCATGGAACTGGAAAACAAATTTTACCGAGGGGTCGATGCCGATTACCCGTTCGGCCCCGGCGCCGAGCATACGCCAGCAGTGGTAGCCATTGCCGCAGCCGACATCGAGCACCGTGCGCCCGTTCAGCGGCGCCAAATGTGGCAGCACGCGATCCCATTTCCAATCCGAGCGCCACTCGGTGTCGAGGTGCATGCCAAACAAATTAAAAGGCCCTTTGCGCCAGGGGTGCAGCCCCATCAGCGTGGCCTGCAGTGCCAGTCGCCGACCTTTGTCCATCAGGCTGATATCACCTATTTCGACACCGTTGGTAAAGTCCACATGCAGCGGGTCGATCTCTGGTAGCCGCTTCAGGGTTTCCTCCCATTCCGGCATGTCGCCCCAGCGTTCGCGGCGCAACTGTTTGGCGATCAGTGCAGGCAGGTCGTGACCCCATTCGCTAAGCTCGGATTCTTCCAGCCAGCAAAACAGTGGTCCATAGTCGAGTGTGTCGGGAATCATGCGGGCACCTAAAATTTAAGTGGCAAATTATAAGGTATTTCCGCTATGGTTTGCCGCAAACCAACAGGAGTTTTAAAACAGATGAGCAGTGATACGATCGAGCAGCGATTTGAGCAACTTGAAGAGAAACTCGCCTATCAGGAGATGACCGCTGCCGAGTTAAGTGAGGAGATCTTTCGGCAGCAGAAAGAGATCGACGCACTGACCAAAGCGCATCAGTCAATGGTGCAACGTCTGGAGGCGCTTCAGGATGTGGCGGCGGAAGGCGAGGGCTCGGAAAATGAGAAGCCGCCGCATTATTAACCGCACCTGTATAAACCGCACCTGTATAAATAGTGTCATAAACGATGTCATATTATATAGTGTGGCAAGTTCGTGGCGTTTAAAACAAAGCACGTAAAACAAAGGTCGTAAAACACGCCATACAAAATAAATAAAAATTTAGCCAGCAGGGGGTTCCATGAACAGTCCAGAACTGAATTCAGATATCAAGGCGGCGATCGACGCTGCATTCACCGCTCAAAAAGCCTATGCACTCAAGCTGCGCAAGTCCACCTGCGCCCAGCGCCTTGAGGTGTTGGCCCGTTTTGAAAAAGTGTTTAAGGCCTCCTACGATAAAATTTATGCCTCCGCCGCGGCGGATTTTGGTAAGCCGGAAGCGGAAGTGGATATCGCCGAGATTATGATTGTGCTCTCCGAGTTGTCACATATCCGCAAAAAGTTAAAGAGCTGGATGAAGCCAGTGTCGGTGCGTACCTCGATGACCATGCTCGGCACCTCATCAAAAATTATTACCGAACCCAAGGGCACCAGTCTGGTGATCTCGCCGTGGAATTATCCGTTTAATCTGACCTTTGGTCCGATGATGTCGGCCATTGCGGCGGGCAATCCGGTGATTCTCAAGCCCTCTGAAATGACCCCCAATATGTCCAGGGTGATTGCCGAGATTGTCAGCGAAGCATTCCGCCCGGAAGAGGTCAGTTTGTTTGAGGGCGATGCGGCAGTGTCAGCCTATCTGACCAGTCTGCCATTTGACCATATCTTCTTTACCGGCAGCCCGGCGGTGGGCAAGCATGTGATGGCCGCGGCGGCGAAAAACCTCACTTCGGTAACTCTGGAGCTGGGCGGCAAGAGCCCTGTGATTGTCGATAAGAGCGCCGATATCAAGAAGACCGCGCGCAGTGTGTCGTTTGGCAAGTTTTCGAACAATGGCCAGACCTGTATTGCGCCGGACTATCTGTTTGTTCACGAGAGCATTAAAGACGCGCTGGTTGCCGAACTGAAGAGCTGCATCGCGCGTCAATACGGTGAGGGCAGTGACGCACAGGGCAATGGCGATTACTGCCAAGTAGTCAACCAGGGCCACCATAGCCGCATTTCCGGGCTGCTCTCCGATGCCCTGGCCAATGGCGCACGTGTGATCAGCGGTGGTCAGGTTGATGATGGCGATCGTTTTATTGCGCCGACCTTGATTGAAGGCATGGCCGACAGCTCAAGAATTATGGATGAAGAGATTTTTGGTCCGGTGTTGCCGATCAAAACCTTTAGCGATCTGGACAATGTTATCGATTACGTCAACAGCAGACCCAAGCCTCTGGCGCTCTATGTTTTTGCCCGCGACAAGGCTGCTATTAACAAGGTGCTTGAAGAGACCAGCGCCGG
>JALRJD010000181.1 GCA_023255165.1 Porticoccaceae bacterium
CGGCAAGCTGACCGAAGAGCGCGTCCTCGTTCGAATCAAGGGTGGAGAGGTCGACACCGTTCCCCGCGAGCGCGTCGACTACATGGATGTTTCGCCTCGCCAGATGGTGTCGATCGCAACGTCGCTCATCCCCTTCCTCGAGCACGACGACGCAAACCGCGCACTCATGGGTGCCAACATGCAGCGCCAGGCTGTTCCACTGCTGCGCTCGGAGTCCCCTCTGGTCGGAACCGGCATGGAGTCCTTCGCGGCTGTTGACGCTGGTGACGTGATTGTCGCTGAGGCTCCCGGTGTTGTCACCGAGGTCTCTGCTGACCACGCAGTGGTCAAGCAGGACAAGGGCGGCATTAATGGTTGCGTTCTGCACCTTCGTATCCAGCATCACAGACAGGTCGATAGCCGAGACATTGACGGTGGGTACGCGCATAGCCTGAGCCTGAAAGCGCCCGGTCAGTTCCGGCAGCAGTCGATCAATGCCGAGAGCGAGGCCGGTGTCGACTGGAATAATCGACTGCATGGCGGCGCGGGTTTTGCGCAGATCAGTGTTGTGATAGGCGTCGATAACCGGCTGGTCATTCATGGCCGAGTGAATGGTGGTGATCACACCGCCTTCTATACCAAACTGGTCGTGCAGCACTTTAATCACTGGCACCACACAGTTGGTGGAGCAGGAAGCGCTGGAAATAATGGTTTCGTTACCGTTGAGAATTTGGTGATTGATGCCATAGACAATGGTGGCGTCGACGCTGGGTTCGGCTGGCTGTGAAAACAGCACGCGTCGGGCGCCACTGAGCAGATGCTGCTCGGCGCTGGCGCGATCGGCAAAGGCGCCGCTGCACTCAAGCACCACATCGATATTCAGTTCCGCCCAGGGCAGTTGTGCAAGATCCTGCTGGTGGATAATGGCAATGCTGTCGCTGTGGCCGCCGCAACTGATCGTCAGCTGGTTCTCCGAGGCCGAGACCGTGCCGGGAAAACGGCCGTGGGTGGAGTCGTAGCGCGTCAGGTGGGCGATGGTCTTGCTGTCGGCAAGTTCGTTTATCGCTACCACCTGAATGGTTTTGCGCGCCTCGGATTCATAGAGTGCGCGCAACACCGATCGGCCAATGCGGCCATAGCCATTAATGGCTATTCGCAGCATTACCCCATCGCCTCAACTAGCTTGGTCACTACATTATCGACGGTAAAGCCGAACTCTTTCATCAATTCGCCGCCAGGCGCCGACTCGCCGAAGCTGGTCATGCCAACTACGCGACCGTCGAGGCCAACAAACTTGTACCAGTAGTCCGCATGCAGTGCCTCAACCGCAACCCGCGCTCTGAGTGCCGGCGGTAACACTGCGTCACGATAGCTGGCGTCCTGGGCGGAGAAAATCTCGGCGCAGGGCATCGAGACAACACGTACTTCCGTGCCCTGCCCGGCCAGTTGCTCGGCGGCGGCCATGGCCAGCTCGACCTCGGAACCAGTCGCAATAACAATCGCCTTCGGGTCGGCGCAATCGCGGAGGATATAACCGCCGCGGGCAATGTCGGCAACCTGTTGCGGGCTGCGTGGCATTGGCGTCAAGCCCTGCCGGCTAAACACCAGCGCGCTGGGGCCGTCACGGCGTTCGATGGCGCTCTTCCAGCACACTGCCGATTCAACTGTGTCACAAGGACGCCAGGTGTTGAGGTTGGGCGTGGAGCGCAAGGCGCTGAGCTGTTCCACTGGCTGGTGGGTGGGGCCATCTTCGCCGAGGCCGATGGAGTCGTGGGTGTAGACAAAAATACTTTGCAGGCCCATCAGCGCGGACATGCGCACGGCGTTGCGAGCGTATTCCATAAACATCAGGAAGGTGGCGCCGTAATTGACGAAGCCGCCGTGCAGGGCAATGCCGTTCATCATGGCGCTCATACCAAATTCGCGCACACCGTAATAGATGTAGTTGCCGTCTGCATTGTCGCCGCTGATATCCTTTGATCCGGACCAGATTGTCAGGTTGGAGCCGGCCAGGTCGGCCGATCCGCCAAGCAGTTCAGGCAGCATTGGGCCGTAGGCATTGAGGCAGTTTTGCGATGCTTTGCGCGAGGCGACCTTTTCCATCTTCTCCTGGCATTCGCGGATATAGGCATCCGCCTGTGCGCTGAAGTCCTCTGGCAGATCGCCGCGGGTACGGCGTTCAAACTCTGCCGCGAGATCGGGATGAGCCGCGCGGTAGTCTTCAAGCTGGTTGGCCCAGCTAGTCTGGGCCGCGGCGCCTTTTTCGATGCCACTCCAACCGGCGTAGATGTCGTCCGGAATCTCAAACGGCCCATGGTTCCAGCCAAGTTGCTTGCGGGTCAGCGCCACTTCATCCACACCCAGTGCGGCGCCGTGGCAATCTTCTTTGCCCTGCTTGTTTGGCGAACCAAAACCGATAATGGTTTTGCAGCAAATCAGGGTTGGCTTGTCGGTCTCGGCGCGTGCGGCTTCGATAGCGGCAGCGATTGCGGCGCTGTCGTGACCGTCGACATTGGCAATAACATGCCAGCCGTAGGCAGCAAAGCGGGCGGGTGTGTCGTCGCTAAACCAGCCTTCCACTTCACCATCAATCGAGATGCCATTGTCATCGTAAAACGCGGTTAACTTGCCCAGTTTGAGGGTGCCCGCAAGGGAGCACACTTCGTGGGAAATACCTTCCATCAAACAGCCGTCACCAAGAAATGTGTAAGTCTGGTGGTCGACAATATTGTGGCCGGGGCGATTAAATTGCGCGGCGAGTACTTTCTCTGCCAGCGCCATACCCACCGCGTTGCTGATGCCCTGACCGAGCGGGCCAGTTGTGGTTTCAACACCTGGCGCGTAACCGTATTCCGGATGACCGGGAGTTTTGGAATGCAGCTGGCGGAAATTCTTGATCTCGTCCATCGGCAGGTCGTAACCGGTGAGATGCAACAGCGAGTAGAGCAACATGGAACCATGACCATTGGAGAGCACAAAGCGATCTCTGTTGGCCCAGGTTGGATCTGCGGGGTTGTGGCTGAGGTAGTCATTCCAGAGTACTTCGGCAATATCTGCCATGCCCATCGGGGCACCTGGATGGCCACTGTTAGCCTGTTGCACAGCATCCATACTGAGGGCGCGAACAGCGTTTGCAAGCTCTCTACGTGAGGCCATTAATCATCACTCCTGGTAGCAAAAATTCAAGCGCGCATTGTCTCCCAGACGGGGGTGATCCGTAAACCGATATTCACTATTCGGGCCTGCTATCGGTGGAGATTTGTACCGCTAAACAGACTAGCCAGAGAGACTGGCCTAGACGACTCGCTGGAGCAAACTAATTAAACAGGTGGCGTCTGCCCACCGCCATCGGTCTATCACCTTATATAAAAATATTTTGATATATAAAAATCGCTGTGCTAAAGTCGCGCCCATGAACAACCTCAGCCATTTTGACAGCCAACCTCGGTCGGCCACCGATACCGGCGCGATTACCGCGCTGTGCAAAGCGGCGGGCGATCCTCTGCGCATGCAAGTGTTAAAGGTGCTGCAACAGAATGCTTACGGCGTGCTGGAGCTGTGTCAGGTATTTGATATTCGTCAGTCGGCAATGAGCCATCACCTGAAGATTCTCGCCAATGCCGGGCTGGTGGCAACACGCCGCGAAGGCACCACGATTTTCTATCGCCGCAACGAAAGCCATCCCGATACCGATCTGCAAGCGCTGCAACATGTGCTGTTCCAGACCATTGATGAGGCCGCGCTGGATCCGGGCCTGCGCACGCGACTGGAGTCGATTAATCAGGAGCGCTCGGCGGCCTCGGTGGCCTTTTTTAACCAGAACGCCGCGCGCTTTGAAGAGAACCAGGATCTGATTGCCAGCTGGGCAGACTACGGCGACAGTGTTGAGAGCTTTCTCGATAGCAGTATTGCCAAGCGCGAATCCGCTCTGGAAATTGGCCCGGGTTACGGCCAGTTTCTCGGTAAGCTCTCCGCCACCTTTAAACAGGTGACGGCACTGGATAACTCGGCGGAGATGCTTGAGCAGTGCCGCAGCCGTGCGGCCACTCAAAATCTGCAAAATATTGAATTTAAACTTGGCGATACCAGTCTGGCGCTGCAGCAAAAGCTGCGCAGCGACTGTATCTCGCTGAATATGGTGTTGCACCACAACCCGACACCGGGCGAGATTATCAATGACTGCGCGCAGCTGTTGAACGCTGGCGGCGTGCTGCTGATAACCGATCTCTGTGCCCACGATCAGGACTGGGTGCAAAAGGCCTGTGGCGATTTATGGCTTGGCTTTGAGCCTCAGGAACTGTCGCGCTGGGCACAAACCGCCGGCCTGACTGAGGGCAACAGTCTCTATCTGGCTCAGCGCAATGGCTTTCGAATTCAACTGCGGCAGTTTGTTAAAGCTCTGCCGGAAAACCACTAATTTAACGGCAGCTTACAACAGGAACGTTTATGTCCAATTATTCTATTTTTACATCCGAGTCGGTCTCTGAAGGCCATCCGGACAAAATGGCCGATCAGATTTCTGATGCGGTTCTGGATGCCATTTTAAAAGACGACCCCCACTCCCGTGTCGCCGTTGAGACCATGGTCAAAACAGGCATGAGCATTATTGCCGGCGAAGTGCGCACCGATACCTATGTGGATCTGGAGCAGATTGTTCGCGATGTGATTACCGGTATCGGCTACGACAGCTCCGACGTTGGCTTTGATGGCCATTCCTGCGCCGTACTCAATGCCATCGGCAAGCAGTCGAGTGATATTGCCCAGGGCGTCGATGAAGCGGAAAACAAGGATATCGGCGCCGGCGACCAGGGGCTGATGTTTGGCTATGCGAGCAATGAAACCGAAGTGCTGATGCCCGCACCTATTTACTACGCCCACCGCCTTATGGAAAGACAGGCCCAGCTGCGCAAAAACGGTGTGCTGCCCTGGTTGCGCCCGGATGCCAAGAGTCAGGTGACCCTGAGATATGAAAATGGCAAGCCGGTAGCAGTGGATGCAGTGGTGCTGTCGACCCAGCATGCGCCAACGGTTTCACTGAGCGATCTGCAAGAAGCGATTCGCGAAGAGATTATTGACCATGTGCTGCCAGAAGAGTGGCTGCACGCTGACACCCAATACCACATCAACCCGACCGGCCAGTTTATTATCGGCGGGCCCATGGGCGACTGCGGTCTTACCGGACGCAAGATTATCGTCGACACCTACGGCGGCATGGCCCACCACGGTGGTGGTGCATTCTCCGGCAAGGATCCTACCAAGGTGGATCGCTCGGCGGCCTACGCCGGCCGCTATGTGGCAAAAAATATTGTTGCCGCGGGTCTCGCCGACCGCTGTGAGATTCAGGTTTCCTATGCCATCGGTGTATCCGAGCCAACTTCAATCAGTATCAATACCTTTGGCACCGGCAAGCTCTCCGACGCCGCGATTGTTGAATTGATTCGCGAACATTTTGACCTGCGTCCCCGCGGGCTGATTGAAATGCTCGATCTGCGTCGACCGATCTACCAGGCCACCGCCTCCTATGGTCACTTTGGCCGCGAGCTGGAAAACTTTACCTGGGAAAAAACCGACAAAGTGACTGATTTACAAAAGGCGCTTTAAGTTGTGCCAGTAGACTCACGAATAAGCCAGACAAATAAGAGACGCAAAAAAGCGAAGCAAATAAGCCAACAGGATTTAAAACATGACCGCTGCACAAACAATTAATCAAAAAGACTTTACCGACTATAAAGTCGCCGATATCTCGCTTGCCGATTGGGGCAAAAAAGAGATCGCAATTGCCGAAACCGAAATGCCCGCGCTGATGGCGCTGCGCGAAAAATATCATGCCGAGCAGCCCCTGGCCGGAGCGCGTATTCTCGGCTGTATCCACATGACCATTCAAACCGCCGTGCTGATCGAAACGCTGGTCGCGCTGGGTGCCGAGGTGCGCTGGACATCATGCAATATCTTCTCAACCCAGGATCATGCCGCCGCCGCGGTTGCCGCCAACGGCACGCCCGTATTTGCCTGGAAAGGTGAGACCGAGGAAGAGTATGAGTGGTGTCTTGAGCAACAGGTCTTGAAAGACGGTGTGCCCTGGAATGCCAATATGGTGCTCGACGACGGCGGCGACCTGACTGCGCTGCTGCACAACAAATACCCGCAGGTGCTGGATGCGGTTCACGGCATCACCGAAGAGACCACAACAGGTGTTCACCGTCTCTATGAAATGCTTGAGCGCGGCGAGCTAAAAGTGCCCGCGATCAATGTTAATGACTCTGTGACCAAGTCAAAGTGTGACAATAAGTACGGCTGTCGCCACAGCCTTAACGACGCGATAAAACGCGCCACCGATCACCTGCTGTCTGGCAAGAAAGCGGTTGTGATTGGCTACGGCGATGTGGGCAAAGGATCAGCCCAGTCTCTGCGTCAGGAAGGCATGATCGTCAAGGTCACTGAGTCCGATCCAATCTGCGCCATGCAGGCCTGCCTTGATGGCTTTGAAGTCGTTTCAACTTACAACGAAGGCGACTCGACCAAAGGTGTGAATGAGACGTTGCTGGCCAACACTGATCTGCTGGTAACCACCACTGGTAACGTTAATGTCTGCGGCGCCGATATTCTTGGTGCCCTGAAGAGCGGCTGTGTGGTCTGCAATATCGGCCATTTCGACAATGAAATCGACACTGCCTATATGCGCAAAACCTGGAGCTGGGAAGAGATTAAGCCCCAGGTCCACAAGATCTATCGCGATCGCGCAAGCAACG
>JALRJD010000338.1 GCA_023255165.1 Porticoccaceae bacterium
ATTGCTGACCAGTCGCTTGAGTGGAGGGTCCTGTGGAGGGTCCTGTGGAGGGTCCTGTGGAGGGTCCTGTGGAGGGTCCTGTGGAAGACTGAGCGGAAGGTTGCACTGCCATATAACACCTCGATCTGTTGCGCAATTTAAGTTAGTTGAGGGGCTTCAGCTCTGCCACTCAAAGGCCATCGGCAACAGGCATTTTTAGTATTGATAACAGTTGTAAAATTAGCATGAGGATGGCG
This sequence comes from Porticoccaceae bacterium, assembly GCA_023255165.1. GTDB lineage: Bacteria > Pseudomonadota > Gammaproteobacteria > Pseudomonadales > Porticoccaceae > HTCC2207. The sequence goes on from JALRJD010000338.1 coordinate 237, forward strand.
AGGGAATCCTGCCAAAGTATGGATCCGGCAACTCCGATTAAGAGTTTTAATTGCTTACGCTTAAGATTATTTAACGATTAATTGCGAATATTGTCCTATAGTGAACAAACACGCCACATATGCCCTGATCTATAGCATTATTCATGTTTGCAGCAGTAAGCTGATTTGGGTCGTCAGGCACCCCCGATAGAGGTCGGGAGTTAGCCGCCAACCGGAGCCGGGAACATGGTCGATTACAAACTGGATAACACCGACTGGAAGATACTGGATATTCTGCAAGCCGATGCCGGCATCTCCAATCTTGAACTTGCCGAGCGGGTTTTTCTGTCACCATCACCCTGCTCGCGACGGGTAAAAAATCTTGAGCAGCTCGGCTATATCACACGCCGGGTGACGCTGATCGATCCACGCAAGGCCGGGCTGCCGGTCACCGTGTTTGTGCAGGTGACCATGCATCATCAGGTGAAAAAGGATCTCGACCATTTTGCCCAACAGGTGCTCGACTGGCCCGAGGTAATGGAATGCTATCTGATGACCGGGGATTTCGATTATCTGATTCGGGTGGTGGCGCCGGATCTGTTTGCCTATCAGGAATTTCTCGACAAGCTCACCCAGGTCGAAGGTGTCGACCACATCAAGAGCAGCTTTTCGCTTAAACCGATCTGTTATAAAACCGAATTGCCCCTGGGTCATTTGCTGTAAGCGCAGCTTTGGCCCATACCCTCTACCTAGTGCCCCCTGCCTAGTGCCCCCTGCCTAGTGCCCCCTACCTGGTGCCCCCTACCTAAAGCCCCCTACCTAATACCCAATTCGCCCCGCCAATCATTTTGTCCGGATTGACCGGCAAACTGTGATCGACTCGCTGTTTTTTGCTCAAATCCGCACTGTTTACCGCTATTTCGAAAAATAATTTACGCCCCTAAGGTTTCCTTAAGATTCGAAGAATACTCTGGCCACATAGAGTAAAAGGTAACCATGCCATGACCGATTTAACTGCTTTCCCGCAACAACATACATTCGAAACCACAGTGGAGAATTCGCTTGCCGGATCCATGCGCTGGTTTAGTCGGTCTTTGACCTCGCTGCCAGAGTTTCAACTCTACACCAGCGACTCCAATGGCAGAGATCAGGTCGAGGCCTATATCGCCAATCAGTTTGAGACTGTCTACGACGCCAAAATCAGCAGCTTTATGCCGTTTCTGATCACCATGAACTGCCTCAATGAGGTCAGCGCCACCGCCGGTATGCGTCCGGCCAGATCCGCGCCGCTGTTTCTCGAGCAGTATCTTGCACAACCGGTTGAGCAGAGCATCGCGGAGCTGTCTGGCAGCCCAGTCCAGCGAAAAAATATTGTCGAGATTGGCAACCTGGCGGCAACCCGGCGCGGCAGCAGTCAGCTGCTGTTTTTAATTCTTACTGGCCTGTTGCACCACACCCAATTTGAGTGGATTGTCTTTACCGGCAACAATCAGGTTGCCCGCTCACTGCAGCGCTTGGGCGTCGAGTTGCACAATCTCGGTGATGCCGACCCCGAGCAACTGACCGTCAACAGCAAATCCGACTGGGGCTCCTACTACCAGGGCAACCCCCATGTTTTCAGCGCCAATATTCCCCAGGGAAAGCTGGCGATGGATAACAGCAAACTGTTTGGCGCTGTGTTTAAGGCATACCAGAGCACCATTGACAGTCTGGCACTCAGCGTCAATAGCCGAGTGCTTGCCAATGACTGATTTACTGACCAGACTGGCGCAGCTGACTAGCCCAGGGCTATCAGGCACCGAAGGTTCAAACTCAGAAACAGGCAACCGGGTTTTAATCAGCGATAGCCAACAGCAGCTGACCAGAGACCAGTTGTTTGCCCGCTGCAACGAATTGGCGACACTGCTCAAATCCAGTAACAGCACTATTGTCGCGCTCTATGGCGATAACAGCTGCGACTGGGTAACCGCGGATCTCGCCTGCCAG
>JALRJD010000138.1 GCA_023255165.1 Porticoccaceae bacterium
CTATATTGTTGGCTCGCAGATTTTCGCTGGCAGCGTCAAGCAAACCAAACTGGATAATCCCGGGGTCGGTGACCAGCAAAGCCCGTGAGATGCCCAGGCCGGCTGCCAAATCACCCAGCTGCCCGGAGGTACCGGGGCCGATCAGTACATCGGATACTGCGCTGTATAAAAATGGATTCATATTAGTTGCCGTTTTTAATGTTTGTTTTGGCTGTGGTTAGGGTTAGGGATTGCCGTCAGCCGCAAGGCCGTTAATAAACAGATTAAAATAGGCGCTCGACAGTGCCTTGCTGTCGATATCGGATACCCAATTGGTCAAATCCGGGCTCGCCTCCACCGCACCTGACAGCATGTGCTGTGCCACCGTCGCGTCAATGGTGCGCAATGTACCGTCATCAAAACCCTGCCGAATAGTCGCCCCAAGCTGCTCACTATTGGCGCTGGTGGCCTTGAGAATAATCTTGCGATGGCCTTCATCCAGCGATGGCAGCAGACGATAGCGTATCAGTGGGCCATCTTCGGAAAACTGCACATTAAACAGATAGCGCAGTGCCAGTTCGAGTTTTTCAACGCCGCTACCCTGTGCGCTTCCAGCCTTGGCCAGCAGCATTTTCTCAACATCCAGAGTGCGGTTAAAACACTGATATAGCAGCTCTTCCTTGTTTTTAATATGGTAGTAAAAGGCGCCTTTGGTGACATCCAGCGAGCTGGCAATTTCATCCAGAGAGGTGCCTTTGTAACCCTTCTGGTTAAAGTAGATTGAGCCGACCCGGTAAAACGCTTCACGCTTGATGCGGTTTTGAAAATCGCGATCAAAACTGTCGAGGGTTAAATTGGTCAGTTCCGGAAAGTCGATATCGGCAAACTGGTGCGGTTGCGCCGACAGACCATTGACCAACACATCGAGCACACCATCAATCACCGGCTGCGGATTGGCCGCATGGCTGCGGTTAAGCCAGACCGGAAACCATTGAATAATTGAAAAAATTGCTGAGCTGACAATTGCCGGATTGTGTTTTTCGATTACCGCTTCCGCCATGCCCTGCTCAACCATGGCGCTGCACTGAAGGAATATCTCCCGCCAGCGGCGCTGAATATCCTCGGCGTGTTCCTGCTCCAGTGAGGAGACTTCGGTGAGCATGGCAAAGTGTGGCGCCCGGCCATTCAATGAATCGATATATTGATTGAAATGGGCGCGCACCATCTCGACAATTTTTTGCAAGCCATCGACATTCATGGCATTGGCCTGGCGCGCTTTTTCCAGCCACATATCGCAGCTAGCGACATAACATTGGTAAACCAGATCTTCTTTGGTTTTAACGTAGTAATAGACGCAGGTTTTGGTCAGATTCATGCTGCCGGCAATATCGGCGAGGGTGGTTGCGCGCGAGCCCTGCCAATTAAACAGCGCCGCAGCTTCAGAAATAATCGACTGAAACTTGCGCTGATGCTGGTGGCCTTTTGAAAAAGGTGAGGCTATTTTGTTTTCGGCAAGCACATTCATGGGGCGGCGGTTAAATAATTATACTTCGGGGAAGAATAACATACCCAACTACTAGTGCCAGCGATAACCGCTGATAACCGTCGATAAAGAAGCGACTTAAATAGTACGGCCAGGACAGCTTAAATCGCGCTGTAGATCATCTTGGCAGAGGCAATCAACAACACCGCCGAGAGTAGTTTGCGCAAGGTGGTGGAGCTGGCGCGATGGGATGCCAACTCTGCGCCGAGCAGACAGCCGCCAAAGGCCGCAAACATTAACCAGCCACTGCCTGCAGGCCAGGGCTGCTCGCTAACGGTGTAGCCAGCCAGTCCGGCAATCGAGTTAAGTAAAATAAATCCGGCCGCAACGGCGGTGCTCTGACGCACACTGCACCAACCAAAGATCAGCAGTATCGGGCTCAAAAAAACACCCCCTCCAATACCGGTCAATCCGGCGGAAAAACCCAACAACAATCCCACCACCAACACCTGCCACTGAGCCGGCAATTGGGCATGCTCGGCAGTTTTGGTACTAACCAGCATTTTGATTGCCGCCAGGCCAAGCAACGCACCAACCAATAAATGAT
>JALRJD010000046.1 GCA_023255165.1 Porticoccaceae bacterium
CAGGCCAGCACATAAATGGCCAAGATAATAACTGCGAGAAGATAAATCACGTCAACGTCCTGTAGAGATAATTTGTTTAAATATTAGTCCACAGATCAGAGTAGTCAATTTTTAATTGGACAGGCGAAACAGTTGGTCCAAGCCATTAGGAGAAGTTGGTAGCGTTTCTTTTACAGCTCCTTTTGAATACTCCAATGTCGTTCGCTGCTAAAGATTAGTCCTAGCGCCCACCCGGCGCCAATATCTCCCGGCTACCATTGCTGTTCATCGCACTGACCACGCCGGCCTCTTCCATCTGTTCGATCAGACGCGCAGCGCGGTTGTAACCAACTCGAAGTTTGCGCTGCACCGATGAGATGGAGGCTTTGCGGCTCTCCAGCACAAAGGCGACGGCTTCGTCGTAGAGTGGGTCTGACTCGGGGTCGCCTTCGCCGCCCTCTTCGCTGCCGCTATAGCCTGGCACGGCGATGGAGGAGACAGCCGCTTCATCGGTGATTTCGGTAAGGTAGTTGGGCTCGCCGCGGCGCTTCCAGTCGGCGACCACTTTGTGCACTTCGTGGTCATCGACAAAGCAGCCGTGGATACGTTCCGGCACGCTGGTACCCGGTGGCAGATAGAGCATATCGCCATGACCGAGCAGTTGTTCGGCACCGCCCTGGTCGAGGATGGTGCGCGAGTCAATTTTTGATGACACCTGGAAGGCAATTCGAGTTGGTACGTTGGCTTTGATCAGGCCTGTGATTACATCCACCGATGGACGCTGGGTGGCGAGGATCAGGTGGATGCCGGCGGCGCGGGCTTTCTGCGCGATACGGGCAATCAACTGCTCGACCTTTTTGCCAACGATCATCATCATATCGGCAAATTCATCAATCACCACGACGATATAAGGCAGGGTCTCAAGGGTTGGCGCTTCCGGGGCCTCCTGGGTGGCGTCCCAACCCATCTCGTCGGGGTTAAAGGTCCACAGCGGGTCGGTAATCGGGTTGCCGGCCTTTATTGCATCTTCAATTTTGCGGTTATAGCCGGCCAGGTTGCGCACGCCGAGTGCGGCCATCAGTTTATAGCGCCGCTCCATCTCGCCAACACACCAGCGCAGACCGCTGGCAGCATCTTTCATGTCGGTAATGACCGGAGTCAGCAGATGGGGGATGCCGTCGTAAACCGACAGCTCAAGCATTTTCGGATCGATCAGAATCAGTTTGACCTCTTCCGGCGAGGCTTTGAACAGCAGGCTTAACAGCATCGCGTTAATACCCACCGACTTACCGGAACCGGTGGTACCGGCGACCAGCAGGTGCGGCATGCGCCCGAGGTCGGCGACAATCGGCACGCCGGCAATATCGTGACCCAGTGCCAGGGTAACTGGCGAACTTGGACGGTCGTAGGCCTCTGATGAGAGCACTTCACTGAGGCGCACCATCTCGCGTTTTTCATTGGGAATTTCAATACCGACCACAGACTTGCCGGGAATCACCTCAACCACACGCACGCTGATTACCGCCATGGAGCGCGCCAGATCTTTGGCCAAACCAGTAATGCGGCTGACCTTAACGCCCGCCGCGGGCTGAATCTCAAAGCGGGTTACCACCGGGCCAGGCAGCACTTCGACCACGTCGGCCTTGATACCAAAATCGAGCAGTTTGTGTTCCAGCAGGCGCGAGAGATGCTCGAGAGACTCTTCCGAGTAACCGGTATTACTTTTACTGTCGGCGGCATCGAGCAGGTTGATTGGCGGCAGGGAACCGACAATTTCGCTGTCTTCAAACAGGGTTTGTTGCTTTTCCCGCTCAATGCGTTTGCTAACCGTAGGCTTGGCTTTGGGTTGCTGAATGGTCGGTGGCACGCGCAGCTTTTGCAGTTTGGTTTCGGTTTCAATTTTGGCCTGGCGCTCAAGCACTGCTTCGCGGGACTTGGCTTTCTCCTGGCGTGCCAGTCGCAACGCGGCGACTCTGCTGCGGGCGCGGTCGTAGAGGTCGATAGTGCCCAGACCAAGGCGGTCGATCAGGCCGATCCAGGAGATATCAACAAATACCGTGAGGCCAAACAGAAATAGCGCCAGCAGAATTAATGTGCTGCCAACATAGCTGAAGACTGCCATTGAGGCTTCGCCAATTTTATTGCCGAGAATGCCACCGACGCCGAACGGATAGCTGTTGAGCACTTCGGCATATTGAATATTGGCCAGTGAGGTGGCGCTGATCATCACCAGAATAAAACCGATTATGCGCAGGGTGAAGGTGACCGAGTCAAAACCGTCGGCGGCGCGGAGAATATAGGTGCGCAATATCTGAATTGCCCGCACCGCGAGCAGCGCTGGGAACAGATAGGCCATAACGCCGAACAGGGCAAAGAAGATATCCGCCACCCAGGCTCCGGCAAGCCCCACCGCATTGCTGACGTCGCCGCGTGTACCGGTGTGTGACCAACCTGGGTCATCGGAGGAGTAGCTTAACAGTGCCAGCAACAATATTGCACAGAGCGCGATCCAGCCGATCAGTGCGCCTTCGGCGAGCAGTCGCTTGCTGCGGGTTTGGTGATGGCTGTCCTCTTCAGGAAGCGGTTTACGTTGCTTGGGCTTGTCTGTGCTCAACGGGTGAGTCCCTGTAATTTTGTGCAGGCTCAATTGTAGCCCGTTGAAAATTAAAAGCTACGTTTGCGCCGGGGTTAATGGCCTTCGCAAGACGATTCGAGGCTAATTGGTGGGGTTATTTCAGCCATATTCCGGGATTGGCCAAAGATAAGTTAAAAACCTGTTTTTCCGCGCCATGGGATTGATTATCATAGCGACCTTTCAAGATTGCCCTGCTTTATATTCTGCACAAGTCAGAATACGCATATCAAAATTTACCGCTAAAAAATGAAGAGAGCCACCATGTCTGAGACACAACATTATCCGCTGATTATTTTAGGTTCTGGCCCGGCTGGCTGGACTGCCGCAGTCTATGCCGCACGCGCCAATCTAAACCCGGTTGTGATCACCGGCATTCAGCAAGGTGGCCAATTGACCACCACCACAGATGTGGATAATTGGCCCGGCGACGCCGACGGTGTGCAGGGGCCAGACTTAATGGTTCGCATGCAAAAACATGCGGAACGCTTTGATACTAAAACCATTTTTGATCATATTGATGAAGTGGAATTGAACGAGCGCCCTTTCCGCCTGAAAGGCTCGAATAATTACAGCTGCGATGCGCTGATTATCGCCACTGGCGCCTCGGCGCAATATCTCGGGCTGCCCTCTGAAGAGGCCTTTATGGGCAAAGGCGTTAGCGCCTGTGCGACCTGCGACGGGTTTTTCTACCGCAATAAAAAAGTCGCTGTTCTCGGCGGCGGCAACACCGCGGTTGAAGAAGCGCTGTATCTGTCGAATATCTGCAGCGAGGTAACGTTGATTCACCGTCGCGATGAACTGCGCGCCGAGAAGATGTTGCAAGACAAGCTTTTTGAGAAAAACAAAAACGGCAATATCAATATCGAGTGGAACCATAATCTCGACGAAGTGCTCGGCGACGATGCTGGCGTAACCGGTGTGCGTATTAAGAGTACGGTTGATGGCGCCACCAAAGAGCTGGATGTTGACGGCGTATTTATCGCCATCGGCCACAAGCCCAACACCGATATTTTTGCCGGCAAGCTGGATATGAAAGATGGCTACCTGACTATTGCCGGTGGCATGAATGGCAACGCCACGGAAACCAGCGTGAAAGGTGTGTTTGCCGCCGGTGATGTTGCCGACCATGTCTATCGTCAGGCGGTAACGTCCGCGGGCAGCGGTTGTATGGCGGCCCTGGATGCGGAGCGCTTCCTCGACCAATAACTCCGGTGGAGTCTGTGTATGCAGATACCTCTGCTCGACCCTGATCAGCCGCGGTTTCCGAACCCGGCTGATGCGCTCACAGAGCCCGATGGGCTGCTGGCGGCCGGGGGCAATCTGCGGCCAAACACGCTTCTCAACGCTTACAGACGCGGTGTTTTTCCCTGGTATCAGGATGGCGATCCAATTCTCTGGTGGAGCCCCGCGACCCGCTGCGTGATCGACCCCCTCACCCTGCACTGCTCTAAAAGCCTGCGTAAATCACTGCGGCGCAAAGATTATCAAGTCACTGTGGATGCCGCGTTTGATCAGGTTATTCACGGCTGCAGCGAGCCTCGCGAAGATGACGGCGGCACCTGGATTACAGACGAGATGATTGCCGCCTATATTGAACTGCACCGGCTCGGCCAGGCGCACTCGCTTGAGGTGTGGCACAACCAGCAGCTCGTCGGCGGCCTGTACGGCATTGCAGTAGGCGGTCTGTTTTGCGGGGAGTCAATGTTTAGTCGCCGCACCGACAGTTCCAAGATTGCCATGGCCCATCTCTGTCGCTGGGGGTTGCAGTCTGGCATCGAGTTGATTGACTGCCAGCTGGTTAACCCTCACCTGCTGAGTCTTGGCGCCCAGAGTGTAAAGCGCGGTGAGTTTTTAAAACAGCTTGTGCGTCTGCGTGAACAACATTCCCCCTGGCCCGAGCAAGCCGGGGAACAGCACTCGTTTACGCTCGATTACGATTGGCAATAAAAACACCTGAAGAGCCGTTGAGTATCCCGCGGTGCTGTTCTACTCTTACTATTAATTTGTTTGTTATTAATTCACGACTTTAATTTAGTGTCTTTTCTGTTGATAATTTTTACCGTTAGTTGACTCGGCAAGCCCTAAGGTGCTCTTTACATGACCCGCGATATTTCGCCAGATATTGGCACCATCAGGCTCTGCCTGACCGAGGCACATGAGTGCAGTTACCTTCCCGGCCAACAATCCACCACCGCATTTGTCGATCCCGACCGGCACATTGATCTCGATCTCTATTCACGCATGACCACCCTGGGCTTTCGCCGCAGCGGCCCTTATCTTTACGCGCCCAAGTGTGGCAGCTGCACAGCCTGTGTGCCGGCGCGCATCCCGGTGGCGTCGTTTCAATGGAGCCGGGCACAAAAGCGCTGCTGGAAAAAGAACAACGATATCTTGGTTGAGCAGCTCGACTCGATTAATGTCGGTGAGCACTTTCCGGTGTATGCCCGCTATATTGAGCAGCGCCACCCCGATGGCGATATGTATCCGCCGATGAGAAGGCAGTTTGAAGAGTTTCTCGGCAATGCCTGGGGTTGCACACAGTTTCTGGAATTCAGATTGGACAGTCAGTTGATTGGCTGCGCCGTGGTCGATGTGGTTCACAACGGCCTATCCGCTATCTACACCTATTATGATCCCGCCTTTGCTGACCGTGGTCTCGGCGTTCTCGCCATCCTCTTTGAGATCAATCTGGCTCAGCGTCTCGGTCTTGAACATCTCTATCTCGGCTACTGGATTTCCGGTTGCGACAAGATGAAGTACAAGACCAACTATCGCCCGCTTGAGTTGTACCGGGAAAATCGCTGGCGAATTAGCGAATGACTTTGCTATACGAGGCGATTTAGGGCAAACTTGCCGCGCTTTTTAGCGTCGAGCCTGTCTCGGCCAAGCATTTTGGTACAACAATCTTACTCTAAAGGCACTAAATCAGGCTTATGGCAAAAGAAGATCATATTGAATTTGAAGGCGAAGTTATCGACACTTTGCCCAACACCACCTTCCGCGTAAAGCTGGAAAATGGTCACGTCATCATTGCTCATATCTCGGGCAAGATGCGCAAACACTACATTCGTATTCTTACGGGTGACAAGGTCAAGGTTGAGATGACTCCCTATGACCTGACCAAAGGTCGTATTACCTTCAGAGAACGTTAAGTTCCAACCCCTCTAGCAGTTTCTTTTTTACCCCTAAAACAAAACCGCCGCAGCAATCCAAACGCTTCTTTAAGCTGGTTTGGAATCACTGCGGCGGTTATTGCTGTTTCGGTTTAGTTTGCGAACCTGCTTGTCGCGATGATCTTAGCTGCTGGTTGCCAGCTCGTCTTCGGTGTGCACCACCAGCTCGCCGTCTTCAACGCGAACCCAGGCAGTGCCACCCTTCTCCGACAGGCTACCAAACAGCACCGCTTCGGCCAGCGGCTTTTTAATCTTCTCCTGCAGCAGACGCTCCATTGGCCGCGCACCCATCTTGGCGTCGTAACCATTTTCAGCCAGCCATTGGCGGGCCTCGTCATCCACTTCAAGAAAGACCTTCTTGCCGTCGAGCTGCGACTG
>JALRJD010000076.1 GCA_023255165.1 Porticoccaceae bacterium
CTCTGCACCCATGCGCAACGCCTCGGCAAAACTGCTCGCCGACACCGGCTGCACCATAAACTCCTGGATGTCGACGTTGTTGTCGGCGTGCTCGCCGCCATTGATGATATTCATCATCGGCACCGGCATGCTGTACTGGCCGGCGGTGCCGTTGAGCTCGGCAATGTGTGCGTAGAGCGGCAGCCCTTTAGCCTGAGCCGCCGCTTTGGCCGCGGCCAGCGATACCGCCAGAATGGCGTTGGCGCCAAAGTTCGCTTTGTTGTCGGTGCCGTCGGCGGCGATCATGGCGTTGTCCAAACCGCGTTGGTCGGCGGCATCGCGGCCAATCAGCAGTTCGCGAATGGTGGTGTTGATGTTGTTGACCGCGGTCAGCACACCCTTGCCCAGGTAACGCGCTTTATCGCCGTCGCGCAGCTCCAGCGCTTCGCGCGAGCCGGTCGAGGCGCCCGACGGAGCGGCCGCAGTACCGATGATGCCGCTGTCTAAAATAACATCGGCTTGCACGGTGGGGTTGCCGCGCGAGTCGAGTATTTCGATGGCGCGAATATCTTTAATCACAGTGGATTGGTCACACATGTTGTCACTCCTAACAGATGGGCTGCGGTATAAAACCGGGCGAAACTTAAAAAATATTTAACGCGGGCTGCGACTTCAGCAGGTCGTCGAAGGCTTTCATCTGGGCCAAAAACGGTTTTAGCATCGCCAGCGGCAGTGCACTGGGGCCATCGCATTTGGCTTGATCGGGGTCGGGGTGGGCCTCTAAAAACAACCCGGCAATGCCCACTGCGATGCCGGCGCGGCCAAGCTCGGCGACTTGCTGGCGGCGCCCGCCGGAGGCCGCACCCAACGGGTCACGGCACTGCAGCGCGTGGGTGACATCAAAGATTAACGGCGCACCACCGCTGACCTCTTTCATGGTACGAAAGCCAAGCATATCGACCACCAGATTGTCGTAACCCATACAGCTGCCGCGTTCGCAGAGCATAACCTGATCATTGCCGCACTCACGGAATTTATCGACGATATTGCCCATCTGGCCTGGGCTTAAAAACTGTGGTTTCTTGACGTTGATCACTGCGCCGGTCGCAGCCATCGCCTTGACCAGATCGGTCTGACGGGCGAGAAAGGCCGGCAGCTGAATCACATCACAGACTTCGGCCACAGGCTGCGCCTGTTCGATTTCGTGGACATCGGTAATCAGCGGAATATTAAATGTGGCTTTGACTTCCTGAAAAATCTTCAACCCTTCTTCGAGGCCGGGACCGCGAAAAGAATGGATCGACGAGCGGTTGGCTTTATCAAAAGAGGCTTTAAAGACGTAGGGAATGCCCAGCTTCTCGGTGACCTGCACATAGGCTTCGGCCACCTGCATCGCCATATCCCGCGACTCGAGAACATTCATGCCACCAAACAGCACCATCGGCGCTTCATTGCTGACGCCAATATCGGCTACCTGAATGGTGACTGCGCTCATTATTGATTTTCCTGTTTTTCTGGCGACTTCTGATATTCCAGCGCGGCGGCGACAAACCCTTCAAACAGAGGGTGGCCATCGCGGGGCGTCGAATTGAATTCCGGGTGGAACTGGCTGGCAAAGAACCAGCGGTGGCCCGGCAGTTCGATGGTCTCGACCAAGGTCTTGTCATGGGACAGACCGCCGATAACCAGCCCGGCCTCTTTCAGCGTCGGCAGATAATTATTATTCACTTCGAAACGGTGACGATGGCGTTCTTCGATTTGCTCACTGCCATACAGGCTGTGGGCCATCGAGCCCGGCACCAGGTGACAGACCTGTGAGCCAAGGCGCATAGTGCCGCCGAGATCCGAGTCTTCGGTGCGCAGCTCTTTTTTGCCTTCGGCATCAATCCACTCAGCGATCAAACCGACAACCGGGTGAGCTGTTTTGGCGTCAAATTCAGTACTGTTGGCATCTTTTAAGCCACAGACATTGCGCGCATATTCGATAATCGCAATCTGCATGCCCAGGCAGATACCCAGATAGGGAATATTCTTTTCCCGCGCCATCTTGACCGCGTAGACCTTGCCTTCGGTTCCTCTGGTACCAAAACCGCCGGGCACCAGAATCGCATCGACGCCGTCCAGCAGCGAGGGTTCCTGTTCCAGTTGTTCCGAATCGATATAACGAACCTTGACCTTGCTCTTGTTGCGAATGCCGGCGTGAATCAAGGCTTCAGTCAACGACTTGTAAGCATCCAGCAGTTCCATATATTTGCCGACCATGGCGATGGTGACCAGACCGTCGGCATGCAGTTGACTTTCGACCACGGCATCCCATTCACTGAGGTCGGCTTCCGGCACATCGAGGCCAAAGCGCTCGACCACAAATTGGTCCAGCCCGCGTTCGTGAAGCATGCGTGGAATCTGATAAATGGTCGCTGCATCGGTCACTGGAATAACCGCGCGCTGTTCAACGTTGGTAAACAGGGAAATTTTTTGCCGCTGGCTCTCTTCGATTTCCACTTCGGAACGACACAGCAGTACATCCGGCTGCAGGCCGATCGAGCGCATCTCTTTTACCGAATGCTGGGTCGGCTTGGTTTTGGTTTCACCCGCCGAGGCGATATAAGGCACCAGAGTCAAGTGCAACAGCAAGGCACGCTGGTGGCCCAGTTCCACTTTAAGCTGACGCACTGCTTCGAGGAAAGGTTGTGATTCGATATCGCCGACGGTGCCGCCAATCTCGACCACCGCAATATCGGCATCACCGGCGCCAGCGTAGACCCGACGCTTGATTTCGTCAGTCAGATGCGGAATTACCTGCACCGTGCCACCGAGATAATCGCCGCGGCGCTCACGACGCAAAATAGTTTCGTAAATCTGACCGCTGGTGAAGTTATTGTTTTTGGTCATCTTGGCGCGCAGAAAGCGCTCGTAGTGACCCAGATCGAGATCGGTCTCAGCGCCATCTTCAGTGACATACACCTCACCGTGCTGATAGGGGCTCATGGTTCCCGGGTCAACATTCAGGTAGGGGTCGAGCTTGAGAATGGTGACGTTAAGTCCGCGGGACTCGAGAATAGCGGCAAGCGACGCAGCCGATATACCTTTACCGAGTGACGAGACAACACCACCGGTAACAAAAATAAAACGTGTCATAACGACCCCGTAAATGACGACCCCAATACCCACACGAACCGATTGCCGCGAAGAGCTGAATCTTTAAAATTTGTAATCGAGAAAGGCTTGTTTGGTCGTGAAATTGACCGAGACCCATCCTACCCAAGATGGGAGAGTAGACTAACAGAAAGGCCTCGAGGATTCTACAGAGAGTTTGTCTGCCAGATGATTTTTAAGCCTTCACTGCCAGCCTCAGCCTGCCATCCTGCACAGACCCAGAGGTCGCCTACAGCGACCAGCTTTTCATCAATATAAAACAGTGGAACCCGCTCTCGCCACCAGGGTTCAAGCGCATATTCCTGGAGTAATTTTTTCAAACTGTTGGAATGCTGGCGACCAACGGGCTGGCAGCGTTCACCGCCGCGACGGAAGCGCACAGTCAGAGACTGGGGGTCATCAAGCCGCAGACCTTCACCAACCACCGGCTCGGCGGTCAGCAGATTGCCATCGGGCAGCACCAGCGGCTCATCGCCATCCCAAAACAAACACAGCTCCTGATCGGTTTGAGGGCGACCACTGAGCTGCGAGCGGTTGCGCAACAGATAGAGTCGCTGACGAAAGCGGCAAACCTGCAGATCACTGCGCACCACTTTCGGTTCGCTGTCGTCTCGGGCCGGCAGCAGAGTGTTTAGAATTTCGTCGATCATGGTTTGGGCCAGTGCCGGCAAGCCCTGTATTTGCGGCCAGTAACGCAGCAAATTTCTTTGCCGCAATAATTCCAGCTTTTCGAAGCCAGGCAGCGCCAGCGACCAACCGCCGCGCTCGCAACGCGGTTCAAGATCAGCCAGATCCGCTCGCGCAACTGCATCGGCCAACTGATCAGCCTGGCGGCTCTGCTCAGCGGTACGCATCACCCCCTGAATATAATCAGGCCAGCGCGCCGCCAGCAGGGGAACCAATTGGTTGCGCAAATAGTTGCGGTCAAACTGATCCTGTTGATTGCTCTCATCTTCAACCCACTGCAATTGGTGTTCTTCGGCATAGCGCTGCAGTGTCGCTTTGGGATATTTTAACAACGGCCTGATTAATCGACTGCCGCCCAGACGCCGGGTCGCTGGAATGCCTGCCAAACCTCTGGCGCCGGAACCGCGCAGCAGACGATAGAGCACAGTCTCCACCTGATCATCGGCATGATGACCCAAAAGTAACAGGCCGCCCTTGCCAAGCCGCTTTTCGAACAGAGCATAGCGCGCATCGCGAGCGGCCGCTTCAAGCCCGCTACCGCTCTCGGTTATGGTCACCGATTCGGTTTCAAAACAGATGCCCAGTGACTGACAGACCTCGGCCGCGTGTTGCTGCCAGCGATCGGCGTTAATCGAAAGCCCGTGATGAATATGCAACGCAGTGATGCGCTCGGGGGCAACCACCTCGGAGAGCAAACTCAACAACACAGTGGAATCAAGCCCGCCGCTAAAACCGACCAGCAGCTTTTCAGCGGCCTCAATCTGCGGCAACCAATCCGCAAACACCGCTCTGGCGGTGATCACGGGTAGCTGTTTTGCGGAAGCTCTATTCATTGCTGTTCAGACAAATCCTGTTGCTGTTGCGCCTGATATTTTTGCAGCTGATGACGGGTCAACAAATTACAGTTTTCCGTGGCCGGGTCGAAAGTAATCACCACCTCACCGCGCGCCAACTGACGCTGCACCTGCGCAATTTTGCTATCCAGGCTCACTTCATGAGAGCCGTAGTCGGTGCCCTCGCGCAAGATAAATTCTTCGATAATCGCATGCAGAATCTCTGCATTTAACATTTCAGCGGGTATTTCAATCACGTCAGTGGTGTCTCGTTCGAGGTTAAAAAAGCAGTTTCAAATTCTAATAAGCTGCGCATTAAAACAGCATAATAGTGCCATAATCCCTCGCACATAAGGAGAGGAGTGAAATATGCTTGATATTGTTTTGTACCAACCGGAAATTCCACCCAACACAGGCAATATTATCCGCCTCTGCGCCAATACCGGTTTTCATCTGCATTTGATTGAACCTCTGGGCTTTGATCTCGACGATAAAAAACTGCGTCGCGCCGGACTCGACTACCGCGAATTTCAATCCCTGCAGGTACATCACAGCCTCGAAGACTATTGTCAGAACCGCAAGCCAAATAATATTTATGCCCTGAGCACCAAGGGCACGGTCTGCTATTCGGAGGCCAGCTTTAAAGCCAGCGATGCGCTGCTGTTTGGCCCGGAAACCAGAGGCCTGCCCGAAGACGTGCGCAACAGTATTGGCGCGGACAAAGTGTTACGCCTGCCGATGCAGGCTCAGAGCCGCAGCCTTAATCTCTCCAACACAGTGTCAATTATTGTCTACGAAGCCTGGCGCCAGCTGGGCTTTGCCGGCGGTCGGTAAAAGAGCATTTCGTGACATTGGCAGAGCGGGTATCATGGCCGCCTCCAAACATTAACTAACCCCGGCTTGAGAAACAGAATCAATGAGTTTAACCATCGGCTTGTTTTACGGCAGTTCCACCTGTTACACGGAAATGGCCGCAGAAAAGATCTGCCAGGAGATCAACAGCCACCACTCCGACTGTGTCAGTCTGCATAATATTGCCGACCAACCCCTAAGCCTGATGGCCGACTATGATCTGTTGATTCTCGGTATCCCGACCTGGGATTACGGTGAGTTGCAGGAGGATTGGGAAACTCACTGGGACGAGCTGGACCAGATCGACTTTTCTGGCAAACAAGTCGCTGTCTATGGGCTCGGTGACCAGATTGGCTATCCCGAATGGTTTCAGGATGCACTGGGCTATCTCTGGGCCAAGGTGAAAAATCGGGGCGCAACCATGGTTGGCGCATGGCCCAATCAGGGCTATCAGTTTGAGCAATCAAAGGCACTGAGTGCGGATGAGAGCCACTTCGTCGGCCTGGCACTGGACGATGAAAACCAGCTCGAACTCAGTGACGACTATATCCAGCGCTGGTGCCAACAGATCTGTTCCGAGTTTGGTCTCGAACAGTGAAACAAAAACCACCGGCGCCCTGGTTCAATATCGCCAATCCCGCCATCCGCACCGATAAAACCGTTAGCGTAATCGGCGCCGGTATTGCCGGTTGCACCGTTGCCGCGGCGCTGCACAGACGCGGCTTTCAAGTGACCGTGATCGACCGTCACCAACAGGCGGGGCAGGAAGCCTCAGGCAATGCCCAGGGCATTGTCTACCCCAAACTGTCGGCGCGAGACGACCTGTTACCGCGGGTGAATCTTGCCGCCATCCGCGCGGCAAGCCACTACTACCAACCATTTTGGCAGGCAGGCCTCGGGCGCCAGTGCGGCGTATTAGTGGTTCCGGAAAATCAAAAAGCCCGCGATGACTTCCTGTTGATTGGCCAGCGTTTTGCCGATCAACCCCAGCTGGTCGAAGCGGTGCATGGGGAAAGCATTGAGGCGCTATCCGGCATAGCATTGCAGGCGCAACTGGCGCTCTATTTCCCAACCCTGGGCTGGCTGCCGCCTGCACTGGTCTGCCAACAGTTGCTGGCGCTAAATGGTATTCCTCTGTTGCAGGCGGATATCGCCAGTCTCCAATACAGCGACTCGGAAAATAGCTGGCAACTTCGCGATCGAGAGCAACAATCCGTCATCAATAGCGAAACGGTGGTGATTGCCAGCGCCTATGATTGCAAACAATTTGAACAGACCAGCTATCTGCCCCTGCGCAAACTTCGCGGCCAAATTACCCAGCTGCCAGCGACAGCTGAGAGTCGCAAGATAAAAACCGTGATCTGCGGTGAAGGCTATATCACTCCGGCAGACAATAATGATAATCACAGCTGCGGTGCCACCTACAACAAGGATCTGTTTACCACCGAGTTGCGTGACCAGGATCATCGCGCCAATCTGCAGCAGATGGCGGCAACCGATGCCGGACTGGCAGCCGTGCTGGGCCAACCGGATAGCAGTCAATTGCCCGGCCGCGCCAACTTCCGCTGCACAACTCCGGACTATCTGCCAATTGCAGGGCCAGTGCCGGATGCGGCCGCCATGTTAAGCGACTACGCAATGCTACGGCGAGACGCCAAAGCCCTGATCACCACATCCGGCCGCTATCTACCCAATCTGTTTGTTAATTGCGGCATGGGCTCGCGCGGCCTGAGCTATGCACCGCTGACCGCTGAATTATTGGCCAACCAGATTGCAGGCCAGATGTCGGCGCTTGCACAGGGTGAAGAGCAACACAAGCAGGAACAGCCAGAGGAACAGCCAAAGCAACAAAAGAAACAACAAGAAGAACTGTGCCAGGCCATGCACCCGGCGCGATTTTTGATTCGTGATTTAAAGAGAAACCGTATCTAGTTGGTCAAGTAACTTTTCTGATTAGAGCGCATCGCCACCATGGCTGCGCAGATAACTGGCCATCGCCGTATCCATGGTGACAATATGGTTGAGCAGCCAGGCGGGAAATTGTTCACCTGCATAATGCTGCAGATGAACAATGGTTTCGACACTTTGGTCCAGCTGCCAGCGCCGGTGCTCTTTCTCCATCCACTTTAAAACACGCTGGTGTTCTTTGCGGTGAATATCCAACGCTGGAAACTGATACTCGCGCATCTGTTTTTCTTCCAGCGCAAAATGGTTGATGGTGTCGGATAACAATGTCTGCAGCAAATTTTCGATGTCCGCAGCCACCGGTTTGCTCGCCTCAAGCGCGCTTTCCAGTAGCCCTTTTAGGGCGTTGGCATCATCAAAGGCTTTTTGGTGCTCGCGATCGATAAAACCAATATCGAGCCGCGGGGCGTATTTAAAATCAACCATGGTCACAGATGTTCTTCTACTCTGAAAAATCAGGCTAAAAGAACCCTCTTTAAAATGTGCGAACGGTCAAGGCTAGCAGAATCCCACTGCAGTCCAGTTGACAGCAATCAAGGCCTCTGGACATTGACCACGTTTACCTTATGATCAGCCAGCTTTACCGGAAAAAATACCTATGAAATATATTGGAGCCCATGTCAGCGCCGCTGGCGGTATCGAAAACGCACCACTCAATGCCCATGAAATTGGCGCCACGGCGTTTGCCTTTTTTACCAAAAACCAGCGTCAGTGGCAGGCTAAGCCGCTAAGCGACGAGAGCATCGAGAAGTTTAAGCAAAACTGCGAGCTGCATCATTTTTCGCCAGATCAGATTTTGCCCCACGATAGCTATCTGATTAATCTCGGCCATCCGGAAACCGAGGGGCTGGAAAAATCCCGCGAAGCCTTTATCGACGAAATGCAGCGCTGTGAGCAGCTGGGTTTGAAATATCTGAACTTTCATCCCGGCAGCCATCTGCGCAAAATCTCTGAGCAGCAATGCATCGACACTATTGCCGAGTCGATCAATATCGCCCTAGACGCCACCTCTGGCGTCACGGCCGTGATCGAAAACACCGCCGGTCAGGGCAGTAACCTCGGGTTTTGTTTTGAACAGCTGGCGGCAATGATCGACGGGGTCGAAGATAAAAGTCGTGTCGGCATCTGTTATGACACCTGCCATGCGTTTGCCGCCGGTTACGATATGCGCAGCACCGATGGCTGCGAAAAGGTGTTTGATGATTTTCAACGCATTGTCGGTTTTAACTATCTCTGCGGCATGCACCTGAATGATTCGCGCTCGGAGTATTCCAGCCGGGTCGATCGCCACCACAGTCTCGGGTTGGGTCATCTGGGTATGAATGTTTTTCAGTTTATTATGCAAGACTCTCGCTTTGACGGCATTCCGCTGGTGCTGGAAACCATTGACCCATCAATCTGGGCGGATGAAATCAATCTGCTGCGCAGCTTTCAGACTGCGGCCTAAAATTTAAACCTGAAACCTAACCGTTTTGCTGCGCCAAAGCAGTTAGCAGCCCCTGCCGGTAAGCTTCGCCACTGGCGCGGTTATCACCGATTTTCTCCAGCACCGCGGCCAGAGCGGCATAACCCTGAGCTGTGGGTCGCAGTTTGATCGCCGCGGTCAGATAATCTTTGGCCTTGCCCCAAAACTGCATACGCCGGCAGATCTGCCCCAGCGCCAGCAAAAGGTCGGCATCCTCTCGGTGCGCCGCCAGCCATTTCTCGGCCGCCGCCAGCTGCCTCTCGGGAGTCGCCGAATTGAGTTCGGCAAACTGTGCAAGCAGTTGCGGATGCCACTGTTTATTCAAGGTTTTAATCAACAGCGCCTGCTGCCTTTCCGGCGATTGCGCGCGGCCAAGAGCGGCTGCATAGCTGGCGATAATCTCCGCATCCCGGCGCAGGTTTTTGGGAATCAGGTGCCAGATATTCTCCAATTCCTCAAGGCTTGCTGAGCCGCTGTTCTGCTCAGCCGCAAAATCATCAAGCAGATTGCAATAGACATGCTGCTCAAGGCTGGCCAGATCGCGCTCGCCAACCGCCTGATAATGTTTCAGATCACGCAACAGTTTTTGCAGCGCAACCCACTCTTCGGCCAGATAATGGGCATCCGCCAACAATCGTAAAACGGCTCTGTCGCGGGGGTTTTTGGCATGGATCGGATTGAGAATCTGCAGCGCTTCAGCCGGTTTCTCTTGCAGCAAACAGAGTTCCGCCAGCGCCCGGTCGGCGATAAAACAGCTTTTCGGATGGGTTTTTTTAAGCCTTTGAAGAATCTGCTGCGCACGCTCAAATTGCTCATCATCGGCGGCCGCTCGCGCCGCAAACAGCAGATTGATCACCGGCATCGCGGATCGCTCAGCCGACTGCAACAGCACCTTGCTCGCCTCCTGCCAGTTGTCGCTGGCAAACAGCAGCAGACCCTCGGCGGTCTGATTGAGCTTGCGTGTGTTGCGCCGGTTGCTCCACCACAATCTGAAACCGCCGGCGCCGACTATCCAGCGCCAGGTCAACAGCAGCCAGACCAGCAGTGCGCTGGCGGCAAGATAAATAATCAGCCCGGTCCAGGCACTCATTTCAATGGTTGTATCAGCGGCGCTGATCAGAATATAGCCGCTGCCAAACTGCAGCAACCAGACAATCGCCGCGCCCGCGAGCAGTGCCAGCAACAAATAGAGCAGAGGCTTTCTCACTTCGCCTGCTCCCTGTCGGCAGCGCTGTTATGGCGCAAGTTAAGCGCTGTCTGAATCGCGCCGCGGGAGCCGGAAATATCTGGCAACTGCTGATTTATTGGCAGCGCCTCAAGCGCCTGTAGCCGCGACAACAGCGCGGCGGATTGGCTGTTTAACTGGAAATAGCGCTGCAGCAGGGTTTCGGCCTGACGCAAACTGCTGCTGTAGATCGACTGCTGTTCGCGCATTAATGCACTTTGCGCCTGTTGCAGCAGCAGATAGATATTTTGGCGCACCGTGGTCAGCTCGGCGCCGCTCAACAGTGGCTCGACCGGTTGCTGGCGTTTTTGCACAACAATCAGGTTGCCCAGCTTTTCGCCAAAGTGCGCCAGAGTTTCGGTTACTGAAAAAGATTTTTGTTCGGCGCCATCCTCACCAACAGCTTCGCTATTTGCCGTCAGCTGATTGGGAGCCGTCAGCTGATCAGGAGCCGTTAGTGGAGCAAGACTTTCCAGCGCCGCGGAAACAGCCTGCAGCTCAAGGTAGATACCCTCGCGATCAACCTTTTCCGTCATACGCAGCGCCGCGATATCCACGGCTAGCGCATTGCGCACGGCCGCCAGGTCCGGGTCGTTAATCTGCACAAAAATTGCGTCGACATTTTCCAGAATCGCCAGGGGAATTTCAACGCTGCGCTCCACCTGCAACCGCTGATCG
>JALRJD010000212.1 GCA_023255165.1 Porticoccaceae bacterium
TGTGGCATCGGGCCGTCTACGGCGTCGACCAGCAGCAATACCGAGTCCACCATCGACAGCACGCGCTCCACTTCACCACCAAAGTCGGCGTGCCCTGGGGTGTCGACGATGTTGATGCGGTAGTTGTTCCAGTTGATGGCGGTGTTTTTCGCCAGAATGGTAATGCCGCGCTCTTTTTCCTGATCGTTGGAGTCCATAAGGCGCTCGCCGACATCTTTGCGGTCGAGAGTGCCGGATTGGCTGAGGAGTTTATCAACCAGGGTGGTTTTACCGTGGTCAACGTGGGCGATGATTGCAATGTTCCGCAGGTTTTCGATGGACATGAGAGGTACCAGTAGGCGCAAAAAGGCGCGATTATAGTGTAATTCCTGGAAACTGCTACGGATCTTTTTGCTATCTGTTTTCGGGTGGTCAAAATCGGCGCTTTGCTAGGCGGTGGATTCCGTCTCACTCTGAACATTGCGCTCTATCAGCATGCGGGTAATAGCTATAGCGGGCGAAGGTGGAGCGATCAAATTGCCCTGCAGTAACGGGCAGCCGGTGTCGAGAAGCAGGTGGTGGATCTCGGGTTCCTCAATGCAGGGCGCGATGCATTTGAGTCCCACCGATTTGGCCAGCTCGATCAGCCCTTTGACCAGATTCCAGGAACTCTCCATGTAGGGGCACTCAGCCATGAGTTTGTGTGAAATCCGAATGGTATCTACTTCAAACTCGCGCAACTTCTGAATTGGCAAACTCTGATAACCAACATTGTCGACAATAAAGCGAATGCCCAGCTCTCTGAGACCGTTGAGTTGTATCGATAGCGGGTTGTGAATCTTGGGCAGGGTTTCGGTGTGAACGGTAAAGATCAGGTTGCGGGGATTGACGGAATATTTGTGCAGCAGGTCTTCCACGCTGGCGGTAAACGATGGATGTTCCAGTTCACGCAGACTGAGGGTGAAATAAACTTTCTGGTCGTCGCGCCACAGATCCTGACTTCGCCACAGATCGATCTGGTGGCAGATCTGCTCCAGCAGGGTCAGGGTGATATCGACAATCATCGACCCCGATTCGAGCAGCGTGATAATTTCGCCGGCGGCGATCAATTCATTGTCAGGGTTCTTCCAGCGCAAAAATACCTGCAGGCCGCTGATCAGATTGGTTTTGGTATCCAGGATCGGTTGGTAATAGGGCAAAAAAGATTTGTTTTTGCTTTTATCCCGTAGCTGCTCCAGCAGCACGGCCTGGATCTGCAACTCTGAAGGCAGTTTCTGGTTGTGGAAATAGTAGTTGGACTTGCCCTCGCGCTTGATGGTGTAGAGCGCCTTGTCGGCCTGTTGCAGGATAGCGTCGCCGTCACAGCTGCCATCATTAAACAGCACGATGCCGATACTGCAGCTGATGCGGAATTTTTCATCTTTGATCACAAAGGGTTCGCGGGCTGCATCGATAATTTTCTCGGCCACCTGAGAGATGCGCAGCCGCGAGGGTTCTTCCTCGGTGCCGAGATTTTCCAACAGCACCACAAACTCATCGCCGCCAAGCCGGGCCACCGCTTCTTCGGTTCGAATAATTTTGCGCAGGCGCTGGGCAAACAGTGTCAGCGCCAGATCGCCGTAGTGGTGCCCCCTGGTGTCATTAATTTCTTTAAAGTGGTCGAGGTCAATAAACAGCAGAGAGCAGTAACTCTGCTTGCGCTGTGCCAGTGCCACAACACGGTTGAGCTCTTCCATCAGGCGATGGCGGTTGGGCAGGCCGGTCAGCGGGTCAAAATAGGCCTGCTGTTTGATGCGGGTTTCAAGTTTAACGCGGTCGGTGACATCTTCGACAAATGAAGCGGCGCCGACCACATTCATGGCCTCATCGAACAGCGGTGTGTCGTTCCACTCACAGATAATAATGGTGCCATCGCGGGTAATATTTTCCGCGGTGCCGGTAAAGTCTTTGCCGAACAAAAACAGGTCATTCTCCACCTGCTGCAGGAGAAAACTTTTTTCCTGATCAAACAGGAAATCGGTGGTGCGACCCAGCGCCTCTTCCTTGTCATAGCCGAATATTGCCGTGGCGGCAGGGTTCCAGCTGATAATTTCACGCTGCTGATTCCACTCGATAAAGCCTAGCGGGGTCTGTTCAATAAGGCTGGCGATTTTCTGGCTGGTGGCGATAACCTGATCCGCGCGCTCGCCAGCCTTGAGTTTGTCGCCGGTGGCACGACTGAAGGTGCCCCGCTGGCTGCGGATATTACGCTCGATAACCAGCCAGGCCGCCACCGCTAACACCATAAATCCCGGGTTTGGCTCTGGACTGTAAGTCAGCAGGCTGACCAACAGCGGACCAAAAAACAGCGCGAGAAAAAGATGACGCAGACTGTTGACCAGCGCGCAGCTCAGGGGCCAGGCAAAAGTCATGGTCGTCAGGGTGATTGCCGCCAGCGCCGAGTTTGCCGGTTGATCGGAGCGGATAAACAGCATGGTAGCGAGCCCATACAGGGCAGCGCTGAGCAGTGATGAGGCAATGATAATGGATTGTGTCTGCGGGCGTGTGGGGGTTGTTTCCTTGCTAATAGCAACCTGCCACAGCCAGGCGGCCAGACTTCCCAACGAGACCGCCGCAAACCATGCCCAGTGCCAGGGAGTTGGATTCAGGTTAGTGGCTAGAATAAACAGCAACAACGCGCCAGCTACCGACACAATAAGCCCTGGCGCGATGTTGGTTAAAACATCTTTTTCCAGTTCAACCTGTATTGATCTGTTTAGCGAGCGGGGGCTGGAATATTTAACTTCCTTGAATTCCCCGAGCAAATTTTTCGTGCTCATCATCGGCTGCGTCCTGCGGCTGACTCTGGTTAGCGATCAGTGTTTTCAGGCACTTAAGGCTATGGTGGGTCAAGACTCTAATTGGGTGAAGAATAGACTAAGTGGTAAATATAGTCGCTCGTCAGCGAGAATGGCGACCAATTAGCGTAAATAATGTGAAAAATATCACAATTAATATGCCGTTTCGGTCGTTGCAGGTCTGTGTCTCAGTGCTTTTTTGTGGAATGTGGCGTTAGCGCTGTGGGGTAAAAACCGCAACTTTTTCAAAACCGTTTTTTTGCAGGCTGTCTGCATGGAGGCGACTCATAATGCCTTTATCGCAGTAGAGCAGATAGGACTGCTGGCGGTCGAGATCGCCGAGCTGTTTGGCCAGGCTGAAAAATGGCAGCGAGATAATTTTGTTGGCGGGCCAGATTAGCGGGCGTTGTTCAGCCTCATCCGGGTGGCGCACATCGATAATAATGTCCTCCGCCTGCGGCACCGCGACTGTATAAATGGTTGCCATACTTTTTGTTCCTCGACTTATTCCTCGATCTGTTATTCAACCTGCTGCCCGATGGCGTGCTTCTGATAAATCCGGCTC
The DNA here is from genome assembly GCA_023255165.1 of Porticoccaceae bacterium. Lineage (GTDB taxonomy): Bacteria > Pseudomonadota > Gammaproteobacteria > Pseudomonadales > Porticoccaceae > HTCC2207. The sequence continues at coordinate 3,382 of JALRJD010000212.1, forward strand.
GCTGCGTTGCTGGTCTTTGGTCTCACCGAATTTTGTACCAACTCAGCAGAAACAATGACAGAAAAAACCCTGAAAGGCATTATACTGGTGCCGCTCAGCGATAGCTGTTATCAAAAAAACGCTTTAAAGCACGAAAATAGTGCAAGCAGTATTGATTAGGCACCATTATGGTGCGTAAAAGCATGCCAACGGATATGGGAATGATTTGATAGCCTCTATTTAGTGCTCTTCAAGAGCGACTATGGCAGGCCGGGCGCTGGCTTGAAGGGAGAAGGCCGGATCGATTAAGCTGCGGGACGTTTGGCACGACTATTGCAGATTCCATGCTGAAAAGTCTGTTGAGAGATTCTCAGGCGGTCTGGTGACGGCAATCTTCAGGGCTTGATAACGCTGCAAATGATTAGAACGTAAAAATGACAACGCACAATTTATTTTGAGCAATTTACAACGAACAACCAAATCCAATTGGAGGAACACATGTCTGAGAAGACTTTAAATCTTATTAAAGAGAGCGAAGCTCGCTGGGTTGACCTGCGGTTTACAGATACCAAAGGTAAAGAGCAGCACGTTACGATTCCTGTCGGTGAAGTGGGCGATGACTTCTTTGTCGAAGGCAAAATGTTTGACGGTTCGTCTATCGCTGGCTGGAAGGGCATCAACGAATCTGACATGATTTTGATGCCGGATGATAGCACTGCCGTGCTCGACCCGTTTACTGATGAAGCCACCATTATTATCCGTTGCGGCATTGTTGAGCCATCGACCATGCAGGGCTACGAGCGCGACCCGCGTTCGATCGCCGAGCGTGCCGAGAAGTACCTTCAGTCCACCGGTCTGGGCGACACCGCCTTCTTTGGTCCAGAGCCAGAGTTCTTCGTATTCGACGACATCAAGTGGGGCGTCGATATGAGTGGTGCTTTCTACAAGATCAATTCTGAAGAAGCGGCCTGGTCTTCTGGCAGCGAGTTTGCCGACGGCAATATGGGACACCGTCCTGGCGTGAAAGGCGGCTACTTCCCCGTGCCACCAGTCGACAGCCTGCACGACCTGCGTGCTTCCATGTGTAATGCCATGGAGCAGATGGGCCTCGATATCGAAGTTCACCACCACGAAGTGGGTACCGCTGGCCAGTGTGAGATCGGCGTGCGATTTGACACGCTGGTGAAGAAAGCTGACCAGGTTCAGATTCTCAAGTACTGCGTACACAATGTTGCTCACGCCTATGGCAAGACAGCGACCTTTATGCCCAAGCCAATTGTTGGTGACAATGGTTCCGGTATGCACTGCCACATGTCTTTCTCGAAAGATGGCAACAACCAGTTCGCTGGCGATGCCTATGCGGGTCTGAGCGAAATGGCACTTCATTACATTGGCGGTATTATCAAGCACGCCAAGGCGCTGAATGCTTTTGCCAACGCATCCACCAACTCTTACAAGCGTCTGATCCCAGGCTTCGAAGCCCCGGTAATGCTGGCTTACTCAGCTCGCAACCGCTCTGCGGCGATTCGTATTCCTTACGTTTCAAGCCCACGTGGCAAGCGTATCGAAGTGCGTTTCGGCGATCCTACCGCCAACCCATACCTGATGTTTGCAGCCTTCCTGATGGCTGGCCTCGACGGCATCAAGCACAAGATGCATCCTGGTGATTCTGCCGACAAGGATCTCTACGATCTGCCAGCAGAAGAAGCAGCGGCTATCCCGCAGGTTTGTGGCAGTCTGCGCGAAGCACTGAGCAGTCTCGATGCTGACCGTGAGTTCCTGACAGCCGGCGGTGTATTTACCGACGATATGATCGATGCCTATATCGATCTGAAGATGGAAGAAGTTTACCGCGTTGAGCACACCACTCACCCGGTTGAGTTTGATATGTACTACAGCGTTTAATCGCTACCGTCACACTCGCAAGCAACACCGAAAAAGCCCGTCACTGAATAAGTGGCGGGTTTTTTTTGCCTGAAATTTGTCGCGATTCGGGTTTTCAATATTACAGTTGCGCGCAAAAGGTCTAGCCTTTAAGTATGGACTGTCGTCGACTAGCGGGATCATAAGTAACAGGTCCATGAGTAGCAGGCCAATTAAGTAAACAGGTATATCCAATGAAAAAGGCACTTACCAGCTCTACCCAAGAGCAGCCTACTATGCCTTAAGAGAAGTTCATGCTATTAATCCTTATTCGCCCGAAGGACCCATGG
>JALRJD010000282.1 GCA_023255165.1 Porticoccaceae bacterium
CACCGGATCAGCAGCTGGTGGTGGCCTCTGACACCCTGGTTGAAAATATCCATTTCCCCGCAGCATCCAATCCACGACAAATTGCCAGCCGCGCGCTCTGCGTTAATCTCAGTGATATGGCCGCCATGGGTGCCCAGCCGCGCTGGTTTACTCTGGCGCTAACCTTGCCCGCGGATAAAGCCAACCCTGAATGGCTGGCCGATTTTAGCGCTGGTCTGGCCGAGGTCGCCAATCAATACTCTGTTGCTCTGATTGGTGGCGATACTACCAGCGGACCCTTAACTCTGACTTTGACCTTGCTCGGTGAAGCGCCTCCCGGACTGTGCTTGACGCGTGCCGGGGCCAAACCTGGTGAGGCCGTTTTTGTTACCGGAACATTGGGTGATGGCGCCGCAGCGCTCAATTTATTGTCCAGCAAAAATAATACATGTATAGACAGTGATCGCTTACTTCAACGCTTTTATTGCCCTCAACCACAGGTTGAAGCCGGGCTTATATTGCGCTCACTGGCCTCTGCATGCATTGATATTTCCGATGGTCTGATTGCTGATCTGGGTCATATCTGTAAAGCCAGTGGGGTAAGGGCGACGATTCAGGCCGAGCTAATGCCGATTGCTGATGATGTGCGGCAGCTATCCGCGGAGAGTGCCATCGACTGGGCGCTCTATGGCGGTGATGATTACCAGCTGTGCTTTACCGTTGCCGCCGACAAGCTGGCCGGGATTGAAGAGTTGATCGAACAGGGCCAATTGGATGCTACCAGAATTGGTGTGATCAATGCGTCTCTTGAGTCTAACGGCGATTCAATTGAAACTGTTACGGTAATCGATAAAAACAATAATGCCTTAACCATTGAGCAATCGGGGTATAACCACTTTGGCCACTAATCCAACCTTTTCGCAGCTGCTGCGCTCACCGACACTGTTGCTGGCCTTTGGTTTTGGCAGCGGTCTCTCACCCAAAGCGCCGGGCACAGTTGGCACCTTGGCGGCGATTCCACTCTGGTGGCTGTTGGCGCAACTGCCTTTAAACAGTTATCTGTTGCTGGTTTTACTTGCGGCGTTGGCTGGTATCGTTATTTGCGGGCGTGCCGCGGAGCGACTCGGTGTGCATGATCATGGTGGTATTGTCTGGGATGAGTTTGTCGGTTTCTGGATCGCCATGGCGGCATTGCCGGTGACCTGGAGTTCGTTGCTGATTGGCTTTGTGCTGTTTCGTCTGTTCGATATCTTAAAGCCCTGGCCAATCAGTTGGCTGGACAAAAAAGTTTCTGGTGGTTTCGGCATTATGATCGATGACGTTATCGCCGGTTTGGCCGCCGCCGCAGTGATTTATCTCGGTGGCATGGTAACGGGGTGGATACCAGCAGCCTGATTGATAAAACCGACCAGTAATATCTAATCTATACTCGGACTTTGAAGAGAGGCAATAAATTACCGAAGCGCTGGTTAAGCGCCAGAGCAAAGCAGCGCTAAGCTTAAATATGCTACATATGTAAGCAATCATGTGTAAGCAATCATGGAATGCCGCTCGACTTTACTGCTCGATTTTACAGTTTTAAGGACAAGCCCCCGTGAAAAGGAAGTTACTGCCCATCGTCATTATCGGCGCTGCCATTCTGGTCTCAGTTGCGATGCACTTTTTCTCATCGCCGCCGCCGAAAGCCAAATCCCCGGATACCGCTGTGGCCGTCAAGACCATGCTGCTCCATCGAACCCAGGCAAAACTGGCTGTTGAGTCTCAGGGCACGGTGGAGCCACGCACCAGCACAACATTGATTTCCGAGGTTTCCGGCACCGTATTAAAGGTTTCGCCAAAGTTTGTTGTCGGCGGCAGCTTCGAAGCCGGTGATTTACTGTTGCAGCTTGACCCAACTGATTACGAAGTGGCACTGCAGCAGGCCAATGCCAGGCTGGTGAGCATGAATGCCCAGTTAACCTTTGAGCGGGCGCGTGCCTCCCAGGCGCAAAAAGAGTGGTCAATGACAGGCCGGCCAACTGAAGAGGCGCCGCTGTTAGCGCTGCGTAAACCCTATCTCGAAGAGGCGCGAGCCAAGGTGCTGCAAGCTGAAGCGGAGGTTAAGCAGGCCGAACGCAAGCTGGCGCGTACCAGTATTCGTGCACCATACACCGGAATGGTGGCGGTTAAATCAGTGGATATTGGCCAGTATGTAACCGTTGGCGCGCGACTGGGTGAGACCTTTGCCATCGACTTTGCCGAGGTGCGATTGCCGCTGACCAAGCGCGATCTGTCGATGATGAACAGCTTTTCCTCGGCGGACAAAGATCAGCATCTGAACATTACTCTGCATGGTTCCATCGATGGTAATGAGACCCAATGGCCGGCCACGCTAGTGCGATCAGAGGGCGTGATCAGTGAGCAAAACCGCGCTCTCTACGTGGTGGCTCGGGTTGAGGATCCCTATAAAAAGCATCGTTCTGAGCATGACAGTCAAGACGCCGGTGCAGCCGCCAGCCCACCGCTGTTGATGGGCACATTTGTGACGGCCACGATTGGTGGTAAAACCCTCGACAACACCTTTGCCATTCCCCGGCATGCAATGCTGGAAGGCAATAAAGTGGCGCTGGTGGATGCCGATCAAAGACTGCAGCTTAAAGTGGTCGAACCTATATTTGGTGATCAGCGCTTTTACTATGTCACAACCGGTTTGCAGGAGGGCGATCAGCTGGTGATCAGTGCGCTGGGCGTACCGATCGAGGGAATGAAACTTGGTCCTGAACTGGCAACCGACAAGCCGGAAAATAATGCGAGCGTCAGTGATGATGCCAATGAAAAGTGAAGACTACGGCCTGATAGGCTGGTTTACCAAAAACCCGGTGGCGGCAAATCTGCTGATGATTCTGTTGGTGAGCGCAGGAATCATCTCAGCGCTGAATATCAGTAAAAATATGTTCCCCACTGTCGAGATTGATCAGATTTCCATCACCGCTGTCTATCCGGGCGCGGCCCCGGTTGAGGTGGAAAAGGGCGTTATTCTGCCCATGGAGGCGGCGCTTCAGGGGCTTAAAGGCATTAAAAAAATCACCTCGTCGGCTGCCCGTGACAATGCCAGAGTCTACCTCGAAATTGAGAGTAATGAAGATATCAACGAGGTGATGGCGCAGGTTGAAAATCGAATCAACGGTATTGTCAATTTCCCGGAAGACCTGGAACGACCCACCGTCAGTCGCGTTACCGACAACCGATCCCGCATGGTTATCGGTATCGCTGTCTATGGTGCGATGGATGAACGCACGCGCAAGGAAATGGGTCAGGAGATGCGCGATGAGCTGTTGCTATTGCCGGAGATAAAAAGCGTCACCCTTTGGGCTGTAGACCCCTATGAAATTTCCATTGAAGTACATGAAGACCGTCTGCGTGAATATGACC
>JALRJD010000310.1 GCA_023255165.1 Porticoccaceae bacterium
CCTCCCCCGCCCTCGCCGAGACGCCCTGCGGCGGCGACTTCGGGGCGTTCCGCGAGGGGCTGCGCGCCGAGGCCGTGGCGGCGGGCGCCGACCCCGAGGCCGCCGAGCGCTTCCTCGCCGCCGCGCGCCGGGACGAGGCGACGCTCGCGGCCGACCGCCGGCAGGGCGTGTTCCAGATGCCCTTCGTGGACTTCGCGCGCCGCCTCATCAGCGCCGACCGCCTGGAGACCGGCCGCCGCATGGCCGAGAGTGCGTGGACCAAAGCTAACCTGTTGCGCTATATGTTGCAGCGCCAGGTGGCCACTAAATGCAGTTTGATATTCGGGCTCTGGCGCTGCAATCACCGACAAAGCAAAACCGAGCGTAACCAGTGCAATGCATGATTTGTTCATTTGCTATTTATGTCACCCATGCCGCAGCTGAATAAACAGCTGACTAAACAGCTGACTTAACCGCTGGCTCAACTTCCTCCAGAGGCGGAAGCTTGATTTGGTAATAGCCGTAAAAAATCGCCACAAGTGGGCAGAGCAGGTTAAAGAAGGCAAACGGCGCATAGTAAAAAGTGCTTACTCCGAGGGTCGCCGACATATAGGCGCCACAGGTATTCCAGGGCACCAACACTGAAGTCAGCGTGCCGGAGTCTTCAAGGGTGCGCGACAGATTGATTGCGCGCAGTTTGCGCTGACGATAGGAGTCGGCAAACATCTGCCCCGGAATAACAATCGACAGATACTGGTCGGCAGCCAGCACATTGGTGCCGATACAGGTTGCCACGGTGGTGCTGATCAGTCCGCCAGCGGATCTGACGCGGCTTAGCGCCGCCTCCACCAACCGCTCAAGCAGACCGGTGCGTGCCATAGCGCCGCCAAAGGCCATGGCATTGATCACCAGGCCGATAGTCATCAGCATATTTTGCATGCCGCCCTTGGACAGCAGCGAGTCCATCGCCTCGTTGCCGCTGGTTGAGCTGTAGCCGAGGAACATGGCGGAAAACAGCCCTTTAAAAATGCCGGCAAAATCGTTCAGGCTGCTATCGGCGGCCAGGGTAATCACTGCATCCCATTGAAACAGCACAGCAAATACGCAGCCGACAAAGGCGCCGCAGATCAGGGTTGAGAGTGCCGGCTGACGTTGCACTGCCATAAATAGTAGCAGCACCAGTGGCCCGAGCATCAGCGGGTTGACGGTAAAGGTCTGCTCCATTGCCGCCTGCAGCTGTTCAATATCATCCACGCGCACATTGATCTCGCTGCCCATGCCGAGAATAAAAAACAGCGTCAGGGCGACCAAAAAACTTGGCACCGTTGTCCACAACATATGTTGGATATGATCAAACAGATCACTGCTGGTCACCGCGGCGGCGAGGTTGGTGGTATCGGAAAGCGGTGACAGCTTGTCGCCAAAATAGGCGCCGGAAATAATCGCCCCTGCGCTGATGGGCAGCGACAGGTCGAGTGCTGCGGCAATACCCATAAAGCCGATGCCGAGGGTTCCGGCCACCGTCCAGGAGCTGCCAATACTAAAGCCCACCAGCGCGCAGACCAGGCAGCAGGTCATGTAGAAGTAGTCTGGCGACATCAGTTCGACGCCGTAATAGATCATGCTTGGTACGGTGCCGGCGAGAATCCAGCTGCCGATCAATGCGCCAACCATCAGCAGAATAAGAATCGCATGCAGCGACACGGTGATGGTGTCGATCATGCCCTGTTCGATCTCTTTCCAGTCAAGGCCGTTTTTGATGCCGATCAGTGCCGCTACCGCCGCGGCGAAAAACAGCGCCACCTGATTGGGCCCAAAGGAGTCGAGGCCAAACACATAGACTGTGCCGGCGAGCATGGAGATTAAAAGAATGACCGGAATCAGTGCATCGACAAGGCTGGGTTTTACCAATGGTCTGCTCATAAACGTCTCTGGGGTAGCTGTTGCGATAATTTTTATTGTAATAAGAGTCGGCAGTTGCGCCCGCAATGTTCCAGACCGGCATAACTTTCAGGCGGGTAACTTACCAGCACTGGTCTTATCTATCTACCTTTGGCGGCAACGGGTTGAACTATATCGTCGATTTTAGACAAGCCCGGGAGGCGCACTGAGGTCAATAAACAGCCCGGTTAAAGACCAAAATGTTCGGCGGTTTGATCCAGGGCCTTGGTTGCCCGTTCAATCAGCAGATCAATTTCTT
>JALRJD010000350.1 GCA_023255165.1 Porticoccaceae bacterium
GGCTGTTTAAGAAGCCGTTGGCTTCATAACAATTATTCTCGAGACCCTGGCCATTTCAATTTCCTTTTTTATAAACAACATGTCAGAGCGATCCACAAATTAACGTGACTTATTATCGAGACGTTTTTCATGATAAGAAACTTGAAATGGTAAAAAACGGCGGGATACTGCACGTATGCACAGTATAAAAAAGGGAGTTTCGAGATGTCGTCTTAACCATTCCATCGGTCCGTCCGTGACGTTATGCGGGTTCGGCGCTACAGTCCCCGTACCATAAATACTTACGTTTACTGGATCAAGTATTTTATTCTCTATCACCGTAAGCAACACCCACGGGATCTGGGTGCCAGGGAAGTTGAGACGTTTTTGACATATCTGGCTGTCGAACGGCATGTTTCGGGTGCTACGCTCCCTCGGAATGACAGACTACTAGGTCTCCCTCGGAACGCTCGGTGCCGGACCAGAGCACAGTATCCGCAGACCCTTGGGAGCAATCAGGGTCCGCTTATGACTGCAGCGACTTTCAGGCTGAGCGACGGAACTGTCTGAGCTTTGCAGGATGCAAAGCGAGTTTTCCGAGCGCTGAAAGGCGCAAAGGAATGGAACCGCGAACAAGGGTCTGCTGATGCTGGGCTCACAACCACCCAACCAAACACAAAACCAAATGGATTCCTTCGGGTCGCTTCTCTTCCTCGGAATGACGAATTAAAGAGACTTGCCCCGGTTCCTTGGATGCTCCGCCACAAGAGACCCTTCGGCTGCGCTCAGGGTGACAGCATTCTTCGCGTAGGATGACAGCGTTTTAATTTTTATACGAAGGATCAATCCGCTCAATAATCCGCGTCAGCGCCTTAAATTCAAGCTCACCCACCGGATTCCCCATCCCCTGCTTCGCCATCAACTGCTCCGAGCGCGCCAGAATATCATCAGCCACAGGAATCAATGGTCGGCCCGTCGCATCACAGGCCACCTGAATTTCGCATGAACGCTGCATAGCCCACATATTGTGGAACGCCTCCGCAATCGAACGGCCGCAGGTCAGCAAGCCATGATTGCGCAAAATCAGCATATTCTTGTCACCCATATTGGCAATCAAACGCGGCTTTTCATCATCCATCACCGTGATGCCCTCGAAGTCATGGTAGGCAACACGGTTGTGCAGCAGCGCGGAATAAAAATTGTCGCTGCGCAGCCCATCCTCGGAGCAGGCCACCGCCATCCCGGCATCGGTGTGGGTGTGAGTAATGCACTGCACATCGTGCCGCGCCGCGTGAATGGCCGTGTGGATAAGAATGCCGGCTGGATTAACCGCGTAATCAGTGGGCTCGACAATATTGCCCTCGATATCGACCTTGACCAGATTGGAGGCGGTGACTTCGCTGTAGTGCAGGCCGTATGGGTTGATTAAAAAGTGTTCCTGATCGCCAGGCAATTTAACCGTGATGTGGTTGTAGATCATCTCCGACCAGCCGAGATAGTCAAAAATTCGGTAGCAGGCTGCGAGTTGAACTCGCAATTCTTGTTCTGTTGCTGACATCAGTTCGCCCTCTTTACAAACTTGGTTAGAATTACAATCTGTGTGCCGTTGACTCGGCCTTCTATATGTTCAGGGTTGCTCTGCACCAGCGAGATATTGCGCACCGCCGTACCGCGCTTGGCAACAAAACTGGTTCCCTTTACATCCAGATCTTTTATCAGTGTGACTGTATCACCAGCACTCAGCACCGCGCCATTGCTGTCTTTGTGAACTACCGCATCATCATCCGACTGACCTTCGCCAGTGGCTTTTGCCCAGGCCAGAGTTTCATCATCCAGATACATCATATCCAGCAGCTCCTGGGGCCAGCCCTCGGCGCTGAGTCTGGTTAACATACGCCACGCCATAACCTGCACCGCTGGAACCTGAGACCACATGCTGTCGTTGAGGCAGCGCCAGTGATTGACGTCGACGCTCTGCGGATTATTGATCTGTTCTTCGCAGATGTCACAGAGTAACAATGACTGCTCGGCGCTGTTGTCGCTGTCGGGTGGCACCGGGAAGGCATGCAGATTTTCGGGGTTGGCGCAGAGTTCGCAAACGGAGCCGCTGCGGGCGTGTAGATCAGACATGGTGGTTGGCTACTTGTGACAGTTGTGAGTCCGGCAGTATATCGAATCCGCTGCGGCTTTACCCCAGCTCGGCAATCAAGCATTTGGCGGCAGCCCAGCCCGACAACACGGCGCCCTCAAAGCGCGGCCCGGCAAAGGCATCGCCGGCCAGCGCCAGCGGCGGCAGATCGGTGGCTTCACTGGCCAGCATACAGGCTTTGCGATCGACAACAGTGGGTTTGCTGTAGCGCCAGCCATGCACCTGATACTCAGTCACTCGGGCGGCGCCAAGATAAGCTGCGGCGGCATCGATTAGCTGTTGTCCCATCTGCATATGGTTTTGTTCAACGCTCTCTTTAGAAAAGTGCCGGGCGGAAAAGTCGCCACTGCCATGAATGGTCACCGCCGGAATAGTGGAAACGCCTTTTTGCAGATTGTCGCTAATCCAGGCGATTGGACCTTCATCAAAGGCGATGGCACCAGGTGCGGGAATCGCTGTTGGGCCATCCAAAACTGCCATCACCGCAAGGCAGCTCTCGTATTCAATGCGCTCGAGCCGGGCCTGATTGGTGGGTGAAATATCGATATTACCCGCTGCCAATAGTTCGATGGTCTGCGGCACTGGTGAGGTGATCAGCAGTGCCCTGGCGCTGACACTGTTGCCATTATCCAGAGTGGCTGACCAGTGCTGGCCGTTTTGCTGAATCTGCTCAATTCTGGTTTGACGCAGTACATTGATATCGGTGGCCATATATTTTGCCACCGCGGTCATTGTTGGCACGCCGCGATAGCGCGGGTGGCCATTGGCCTGGCCCGGATAGCTGCGATACCACTCTTCAGCGACACCAGCTGCAATCCACTCCGCGACGCTGTTCTGGAAACGTGAATCTCTGGCGGTCATAAACTGCGCGCCGTGATCAAAGGTGGCTTCTCCTATACGCCGCCCGGCCAGCCGCCCGCCAAGGCCGCGACCTTTGTCGACAACCAGCACATTATAGCCAGCCTGTTTTAAATCATTGGCGGCGCCAAGGCCGGCGAGGCCGGCGCCAATAATCAGAATATCGGCATTGAGGTTGTCTTGTTGATCAGCGATTTGGGTCATAGTTCGGGGCTTATAGTTTGGAGATTATAGTTCGGGGTTTATAGTTTGGGGTTTATAGTTCAGGGATTATAGGTTGTGATTTGCGTGAGTCATTTTTGCAGCGAATGGAACAAAAACGCACCTCGTCCCAACTGCGCTGCCATTTTTTGCGCCACACAAAGGGGCGTTCGCAGACCGGACAGATCTTGCTGGGCAGGTCAGACTTCTTGCGCATGGCTGGCATCAGGCGGCTTCTAACGGGCTGCTTGTAACGGGCTACCCTGCAGAGTAATCCGGTGCATCAGCCGCGCCTGGCCTTGATAATCATTGTCGGCCTGATGCCAGGTGCAGCGATTATCCCAAAAGGTGACCGATCCCGGCAGCCAGTTAAAGCTACAGGTAAATTGCGCTTGCGCGACATGCATATAGAGCTCGTCGAGCAATTTCCGGCTCTCGGCAAAATCCCAGCCTTCAAATTGAATGGTATGCCCCGGATTGACGTAGAGCACCTCGCGACCACTTTCGGGGTGGCGGATTACCACCGGGTGAGTGGCGTCGCCAACCCGATCCATGCCACCCAATTGGCTGGACAGATCGGTCAGTCGATAGAGTCCATTTTCACCGTACAGATGGGTGTTTGAATGGATGGCTCGCAGCCCCTCGACACGCTTTTTCAGCTCGTCGGGCATTGCGTCGTAAGCCGCCGCAAGGTTGGCAAACTGTGTATTGCCGCCACTGCTGGGCAGTACCCGCGCCACCAGAATCGAGCCCAGTGCCGGGATATCATCGTAAGAGTGATCTGTGTGCCAGCCGCCGCCAATATTGGTTTGCTGATCTTTCTCTTTGCGCACCTCGGCAATCAGCGGTGATTCCTCGGTGGTTTTAAAGAATTTATTAACCACGATAGTGCCGAAGCGCTGGGCAAAACGCAGATGCTCCTCGGGTGGCAAGTTCTGGTCGCGGAAAAACAGCAGACCGTATTCGGCGAACAGGGCACGCAGCTCGTCGAGCTGGTTGTCGCTGATGCTGGCGAGCTGGAGATCGCTGACCACGGCGCCACAGTTGGGGGAGTAGGGAGTGACTTTCATGACTTGGTATTTGCTCTTGTTTTAATTTTTGTTGTTAGAGATGGTTTCGAGTTTACAGGATTTTGAGGTTAACCAGTTTACAGGCTTTTGCCATAAAAAGACCCCCGCACTATTTTATCCGCTTTTGCTTAAATCAATTTAAATTGGGCTAATCTGTGTGCGTCAATTAGGCTAAAATGCAGCCATCATTTCGACTTTCCTGTGATCCTCTTTCATGCACACAAACAGCTCTGACGCGCCAACAAAGTCTGGTATCGGCATCGACTTTGGCACCAGTAACAGTGCCGCCGCCATTTTTGATGGCAGACGGGTTCGGTTGGTTCAGCTCAGCGAGCTCAATCCGATTATGCCATCGGCAAACTATATTGACCGGGATTTCACCTCGACCATCGGTCAGCCGGCGATCGATGACTATATCAGCGACAACCAGGGCCGCAAGGTCGAGCTCAGCGCCGAGTTGATTGGCGAGGCGCGCACCAGTGCCGGCGGCCCCGATGGCCCGGCCAGTGAGTCGGAGACTACCAAGGTGTTTGGTCAGGCATTTAACGACTCGAGTCTGCCCGGCCGTCTGTTTCGCGGCACCAAGCGACTGTTGGGCAATGCCTCCAGCGATAAAACCCTGATCTTTGGTCGTCCATTCCGTCTGGTGGCGCTGGTAACACCGATCCTGGTTGGCATTCGCAAGGCGCTGAAACTCAGTGTCGACGACAGCACCCACGCCTGCATTGGCCACCCGGTTAATTTCGAGGGTATGGAGCAAGGCCGCAACAATATTGCCCTGCAGCGGTTGAGCGAGTCCTATCGACACGCCGGTATTGTCGATCAGTCGTTTTGCCCCGAGCCAACCGCCGCGGCGATCAGTTATCTCTATAATCACCCGCACAATCGCGATCAGTTGATGTTGACCGTTGATTTCGGTGGCGGCACCCTCGACTTCAGTATTCTGCGTCGCGAAGGTACGGAATTTACCGTTGTCGCTACCCATGGTATTGCACTGGGCGGTGACAAGATTGACCAGTGTATTTTTCGCGAACTGGTATTCCCGCTGCTTGGCAAAGGCCAGCGCTGGCGTCGGGTGGTGGATGGTTCAGAGGTCGATACGCTGTTTCCGTTTGCTGATTTTGAGGAGCTGCTGATCAACTGGCCGATCAGCTATATGCTCAACCAGAACAAATACACCGCGCCGGTGATGCAACGTATGGAAGAGGGCGACGAGGGCGCGATTGCATTCCGCCGTCTCTATGACCTGATTAAACAAAACTACAGCTACCAGGTTTTTGAGGCCATCAAGGCGTTTAAGGCCGAGCT
>JALRJD010000100.1 GCA_023255165.1 Porticoccaceae bacterium
GCTAAAAGATCGCTCCAAGGATATTATTATTTCCGGTGGTGAAAATATTTCATCAATCGAGATTGAAGAGGTGTTGCATAAACATCCGCAGGTGATTGCCGCCGCAGTGGTGGCCATGCCCGACGAAAAATGGGGCGAGACCCCCTGCGCCTTTGTCGAACTGGCGCAGGATAGTGATGTCTCTGTGGAAGATTTAAAGGCCTGGTGCAAAGACCATATGGCCGGCTTTAAAGTACCGCGTCAGTATGTTTTGGGCGAAATCGCCAAGACTTCCACGGGCAAGGTCCAAAAGTTTCTCTTGCGTCAGCAGGCCGCGCGCCTCGCGACGGCGGCCGATTAGTGTTACTGACCCTGATACCAGATGGGTGAGGTCCAGGCCATTTCGCGAACCGTTTCCGGATAGCTGCCGTTAGTGCAAACTTCCGGGCGATCCTCTTCCGCCAGCGCGGCGCAGTCATAGGTGTGCCAGCGTGGCGTCTCAGGCTCAACCGCACGCAGGTAGTAATAGGCTGACTGACTGGCATCAAAGTTGTCGTCGCGGTAAACCACGCAGAGGCTGTCGGCGCCGGCTTTATCTTCAGCGACTGTAATCACCTCATTGTGCATCTGGCCTTCGCCATCAACCCAACCTTTAATCAGATGCAGTGCTTGCAGCGGCTGGCCATCCGGATCTTTGGCTGCGTAAGCGAGCAGAGCTGGCGCACTGGCATCTGCGGTGGCAGGCAACAGATCGCTACCCATGGGCACGCCCGAGGCATAGGCTTCGGCAACCATATCGGCACTGTCACAGAGATCTTCGCTGAGATTCCAGCCAGCAAAAAGACGTGGTCTGATTCGTGGGCCCGAGGTGCCAAACACCTCTTTGCGCAACATCGCATCAAAGATGGCATCGCGGGTATTCTCTTTCGCCCAAACACCAGCCAGACCGCCGGGATTGCCGTCGATGCCGCTGGTCAAAAGGCCTGGCTTAAGTCTATCGGCCGGGTTGGATTCGCCAGTCACGGCGCCAGTCCAGGCAGATTCGAGCACGGCGCCCGGGGTGCTGGAGTGGGTGTCGGTGGCGGCAATGGTGCCGAGCTTGACCGGGTTGAGGCCAATGGCTTGCTCTTCAACCAGGCCGACCAACAGGCCGGAGCGCTGGAAGTCAGTGGCGTGCACACAGCCTGCACCGAGCATACCGTTGTCGCCGGTTTTGCCAGGCGCGCACTCTTCGGTGACCTGTGAGGCTTCACCGAGAATCAGCTCGCTGCCAACGTTTGCGCGGGTGGTGTAGGTCTTGTTTTCGCCCATACGGCGAACCGATTCAATATCGCAGAGCTCATCCGGCGCGCCAAAGACGGTGCTCAAACCATTAATACATTCAGAGCCACCTTTGTGCTGAAAGATTTCCATAATCGGCTCGCGTTTGAGGCGTGCAGTGGCGTAGGCGCGCTTGGCTTCGGTGGTGTCTTCAAGCTGCATATAGGGCGCCATGCGACCATTGGCCAGATTCGAGTTGTGGGGAATGGTTAAGTAGTCGCAGCCATTCTCCGCGTCGCAGACCGCGTCCAGAGCAGACCACAGCTTGCTGTCGATGGGCGCATCAATATAGCTGATCGGCTTGGAGGGTACATTGGCGCCTCTGAAGACCACATTGCGGTGATAGTTTGAGGTGCCGGGTGTGCCGGTATATTCATAGGCGACAAAGCTGGTGAATTCGCAGGGCGTATTGGCGGAATTTGCCGCCTGCTGAATGGCCTGCCAGGGCGACTCGGCATAGTTTCTGCACAGGCTGCCATCGGCGCCACAGAGCTCTTTGATGCGCTCAGGGGTTTCGGTGGTAATCACCGACGCCAGCATCATCATGCCCTGGCGCTCGTTGGCGCGGTAGTTATTACAAAAAGCGGTTTCATAGGTTGGAGAACCCTCGGTGCGGCACAGGGCACGCTCGCCAAGAAATTCGCCGTGGTCGGTGACCGCGAGAAAGTCGAGTGGCCGGTCAATCTTTACCGAGCCGAGTGGAACCCCTTGTTTGTCCACCGGGAAAAACGGGATCGCTTCACCGCGGGCGTAGCGGTTGGCATCCACAGGGGTGGTGCCAA
>JALRJD010000188.1 GCA_023255165.1 Porticoccaceae bacterium
ATTCAGACCGATGGCGGTTTAAAAACCGGCCTCGATGTGATCAAGGCGGCGATTCTTGGCGCCGAGAGCTTTGGCTTCGGTACTGGTCCCATGGTCGCTCTGGGCTGCAAATATCTGCGTATCTGCCACCTCAATAACTGCGCCACCGGCGTTGCCACCCAGGATGAGCGTCTGCGCAACGATCACTATCGCGGCACCGTGGCCATGGCTACCAACTTCTTCAAGTTTATTGCCATGGAAACCCGCGAATGGTTGGCGGCACTGGGTATTCGCTCTCTGGAAGAGCTGATCGGCCGTGTTGATCTGTTGGAAATACTGCCTGGCGATACCAGCAAGCAGCAGCATCTGCAGTTGTCACCATTGCTGGAAGTGCGCCCCGAACTGGATGGCAAACCCCAGTCCTGCTCCGAGCCAAAAAATAATCCTCTCGACAAAGGGCTGCTGGCCGAAAAAATGGTTGAGCAGGCACTGCCGCTAATTGAATCCCAGAGTGGCGGCTGCCTCGACTTTACGGTTAGCAACTGCGATCGTTCAATCGGCGCTCGTCTCTCTGGTGAAATAGCCAAGCGTTACGGCAACACCGGCATGGCGCATTCGCCAATTCGCCTGAACCTGAAAGGTGTGGCCGGTCAGTCGCTGGGTGTTTGGAATGCTGGCGGACTTGATATCTATCTCGAAGGCGACGCCAACGATTATGTTGGTAAAGGCATGGCTGGTGGCAAAATTATCTTGCGTCCACCGGGCAACAGCGGCTTTGTGCACAAAGACACGCCGATTATGGGCAACACCTGCCTCTATGGCGCCACGGGAGGCCGACTGCACGCAGCCGGTAATGTGGGTGAGCGCTTTGCGGTGCGTAACTCAGGTGCTGTGGCGGTTGTCGAGGGTGCGGGCGACCACTGTTGTGAATATATGACCGGCGGCATTGTCACCATCCTCGGTCCGACCGGCTACAACTTTGGCGCGGGCATGACCGGTGGTTTTGCCTATGTGCTCGATATGAGCCGTGAGTTTGTCGATCGCTACAATATGGAACTGGTTGATATTCAGCGTATCACCAGCGAGGCGACCGAATCTCACCGTGGATTCCTGAAAAATCTGCTCCGCGAGCATGTCGCGGAAACCGGCAGTGCCTGGGGACAGGAACTGATTGATAACTTTTCTGATTATGCATCGCGCTTCTGGCTGGTTAAGCCAAAGGCGGCGAGCCTGAGCGGCCTGTTGGCCCAGGCTCACGCCAATCCGCAGTAATCATTAATCGGAAAACAGAGACAAGACTTATGGCACAAAGATTAAACAATCAATTTCAATTTCTCGATATCCAGCGTATCGATCCGCCAAAGCGCGATATGCAGCGCCGGGTTGGCGAGTTTGTTGAAATATATGATCCGTTCACTGCGGGCAGCGCGGCCAGTCAGTCGCACCGCTGTCTCTCCTGTGGCAACCCTTACTGCGAGTGGAAATGTCCGGTTCACAACTATATTCCCAACTGGTTGCAGCTGGTTGCGGAAGGCAACCTGATCGAAGCGGCGGAGCTGAGTCACCAGACCAACTCGCTGCCCGAAGTCTGTGGGCGCGTCTGTCCCCAGGACCGTCTCTGCGAAGGCGCCTGTACCCTGAACGACGGTTTTGGCGCGGTAACCATTGGCTCAGTGGAAAAATATATTACCGACACCGCCTTCGCCATGGGTTGGCGTCCGGATATGTCGGATGTGGTTTGGACCGATAAAAAAGTTGCCGTTATCGGCGCCGGCCCTGCTGGTATTGGCTGTGCCGATATTCTGATTCGCAATGGTGTCAAGCCGGTGGTGTTTGATCGCTACCCGGAAATCGGCGGGCTGCTGACCTTCGGTATTCCCGAGTTCAAGCTGGAAAAATCGGTTATCCGCACCCGTCGCGACATTCTCGAGGGCATGGGCGTCGAGTTTCGCCTGAATACTGAAATCGGCAAAGATATCCACATCGAGCAACTGCTCAATGAATACGACGCCGTGTTTATGGGCATGGGCACCTACACCACCATGAAGGGCGACTTTCCCGGTGAGGACCTCGACGGCGTTCACGAAGCACTGTCATTTCTGGTTTCCAACGTTAATCGCAATCTCGGTTTTGAAAAATCTGCCGATGACTTTATTCCGGTCAAGGGCAAGCGCGTGGTTGTTCTCGGTGGTGGTGATACGGCGATGGATTGCAACCGCACCTCCATCCGTCAGGGCGCGACCAGCGTTACCTGCGCCTATCGCCGCGATGAAGAAAATATGCCGGGCTCGCGACGGGAAGTGAAAAATGCTCGCGAAGAGGGCGTTGTGTTTAAGTTTAATATGCAGCCGGTGGAAATTATTGGCAATGCTGAAGGCCAGGTTGAAGGCGTCAAAGTGGTTTCAACCAAGCTTGGTGAAGCTGATGAAAACGGTCGTCGTCGCCCGGAAGTGATTCCCGGCAGTGAAGAAATTCTGCCCGCCGACGCGGTATTGATCGCCTTTGGCTTTAAGCCAAGCCCACCGGAGTGGCTGAGTAACGTCGACGTCAGTACATCCGATTGGGGCGCTGTTGTCGCCGCCGAGGAGCAGACATTCCCATTCCAGACCAGCAACCCAAAGATATTTGCCGGTGGCGATATGGTGCGCGGTTCGGATCTGGTTGTCACCGCAGTCTGGGAAGGTCGCGAGGCCGCCAAAGGCATTCTCGATTATCTCGACGTTTAATCCGTGGCCAACGTACAGCCCGCGTACACCTGTTAATCTGGAACCCCTATGTCCGACTTAAAAAATGATCGCTTCCTCAAGGCCCTGATGCGTCAACCGGTGGATCGCACGCCAGTGTGGATGATGCGCCAGGCGGGGCGCTATCTGCCCGAGTACCGAGCGGTGCGATCTCAGGCTGGCGATTTTATGAGCCTGTGTAAAAACACTGAGTTGGCCTGTGAAGTGACACTGCAGCCGCTGGAGCGCTACGAGATGGACGCGGCGATTCTGTTTTCGGATATCCTCACCATCCCCGATGCCATGGGGCTGGGGCTCTACTTTGAAACCGGAGAAGGCCCCAAATTTCGCAAGCCGGTGAGAACTGCAGCGGATATTGAAGGGTTGCAGGTGATCAATACTGCCAGCGATCTGGCCTATGTCACCGACGCGGTGAGCATGATCCGGCGCGAGCTGAATGGCCGTGTACCACTGATCGGTTTTTCCGGCAGCCCCTGGACTCTGGCGACCTATATGATCGAAGGTCAAAGCAGCCGCGATTTTGCCCGCGCCAAAACCATGCTCTACACGCAGCCTGAACTGATGCATCAGCTGTTGGATAAACTGGCGCTGTCGGTTATCGACTATTTAAATGCCCAGATCCGTGCTGGCGCGCAGGCGGTGCAGATATTTGATACCTGGGGCGGCGCGCTCAGTCACGCCGCCTACGCAGAGTTCTCTCTTGCCTACATGCAAAAAATTGTCGCCGGGCTAATCCGTCACTACGATGGACGCGATGTGCCGGTTATTCTGTTTACCAAAGGCGGCGGTCAGTGGCTCGAGGCAATGGCCGATACCGGCTGCCAGGCGCTGGGTCTCGACTGGAGCACCGATATCGCCGCGGCGAAGCGCAGAGTGGGTGATCGAGTGGCGCTGCAGGGTAATATGGATCCCGCTGTGCTGCGCGCGGATGCGGCAACCATTGAGCATCAGGTCGACGCTATTTTGGCAGGATTTGGCGGTGGCCCTGGCCACGTATTTAACCTCGGCCACGGCATTACGCCCGACATCGATCCCGATAACGTTAAAGTCTTTATTGACGCTGTTCACAAGTTTTCTAAAAAGTACTAATTTGCCCGGCCTCTTCTTGGTCTATATTTGTAAAACATATACCGATGCACGCTTTTGCCATTGCGAAAGCGCTACATTCCGTCGGTGTCGTTTGACTTGTGGTGCCTTGTTAGCACTGCCAATACAGGAAGAGATTCGGCCAAGGTATGTCACTCAAGCAATTAAAAGTCTATATCCACGAACTTGAAGTGGGGATGTTCGTCTCTGCGCTAGACAAGCCATGGGCCGAGACGCCATTTCCCATTCAGGGTTTTATGATTAAAAGCGTCGCCGACGCCTCCAGAGTTAAAGCCTACTGCGATTATGTTTATATCGACGTTGCCAAGGGCGCTTCACCCCTCGAATTAAAAGGTCCCGCCGCCGGTAGTCGCGAGTTTAACAATGATCTGCGCCTCAAAGCCCAGGAAGCCAGTCCAATTACCCGCGGCTTGACCGGCAGCAGTCGCATGTCATCCTCTCGCAGTTTTGTGATCAAACCTGATGTCTACCTGAAAACCGTTGAACTCTCCAAAGAGATTCCCTCCGCGCGCAGGGTGATGAACAATCTGGTTGGCTGCCTGAGTGTTGCCACGCGCCAGATCGCCAAAGGTGGCCAGTTTAATGTGCAGCAGTTACAGCAGTCGGTGGATGATATGGTCGACAGTGTTGTGCGCTGCCCCGATGCCTTTACCTGGTTGTTACAACTGCGCGCCAAAGATCGTCATACCCATGACCACAGTATTCGCTCTGGCCTCTGGGCAACCCAGTTTGCCCGCCATATCGGCATGGAGATGGAGCAGTTGAAAGATCTCTGTCTCGCTGCACTGCTCAAGGATGTCGGCAAGGCCGGCATGGATCGTGAGCTGCTGCGCAAGGTGGATCGCAATCCAGAGGAAGAGGCGGAATATCGGACCTTTGTCAGCGCCAGTTTAGAGAAGTTAACTCAATCCGGTTTTGATAACAGGCGGGTTCTGAATATTATTAAATACCACTGCGAACGTTTTGATGGCAGCGGCTTCCCGAAGGGCTGCAGCGGCCAGCGCATTCCGTTTTTGGCCGCAATCGTTGGCATCGCTACCGAGTTTGATCGACTCTGCAACCCACGCGAGGCATCGCAAATACTGACACCGTCAAAGGCCACCGGCAGACTCTATGAGTTGCGCGGCCACGCCTTCTCCGAGGATCTGGTAGTCGAGTTTATTCGTTCGGTAGGGCTCTATCCCGCCGGCACCGTGGTTGAACTGACAACGGGTGATCATGGAATGGTTATAGAGCAAAATCCCAAATCCAGACTGTCACCACGCTTGGCGGTATTTGAAACCAAACAGGGCGCGGCCAACACCGACAACTATATCTTTGTTGATCTGAAAAATGAGCAGAGAGCTCGTGGCCAACTGCAGAAGTTTGGCACGCGTCGCGCCTATGATGTGGCCAAGCTGGCGATTGTCAAAGATGTGGATCCGGAAAGTCTGGGAATAGACGAACATATGCTTGATCGACTGATCAGTAAACCCTTTGCCGCCCTGCCTCCAACCGGGCTACGGACTGACAGGGTGCCGCAGCCCGAACACCATGACGGCTTTTTCTCCGCATTAAAGCAGCGTATTCTGGGTTAGGTGCTTAAGGGGTCGAGATCTGCCTGGAGTATCTCTTATACAAGGCTATTTACAGCACCCAATCTTCTCGCCCATACGCACCGCACGTTTTGCTGTGAATGATTCTTCCCAGTCAATTTTGTCTTTTTGAAACAGCACAATAACCGTGGAACCAAATTTGAAGCGGCCGATCTCTGCGCCTTTTTCAAAATGCAGATCGCGCCCCGAGAAATCTGTATCACGCACCGCGCCGCGTCCCGGCGTTTCAAAACCACCCCACACTGTTTCGATACCGGCCACCAACATAGCGCCGACAAATACCAGCGCAAACTGACCCAGTTCAGAGTCAAACTCACAGACCAATCGTTCATTGCGTGCAAACAGTCCCGGCAGCGCCTGAGCAGTGTCGTCGTTAACCGAGAAAAGATCGCCGGGAATATAGCGGCTGCGCAACAACGTTCCAGCGATCGGCATATGCACCCGATGGTAGTCCTTGGGCGATAAATAGATTGTGGTGAAAGCGCCATTCTCATAGAGGGCGGCCTGTTCGCTATTGCCGAGCAGACGGCTGGCAGAGTAGTCGCTGCCCTTGGCTTGAATAATGCGCTGCCGGGTAATGGCGCCGGCCTGACTGACAACACCATCGGCTGGTGAAACCAGCGCCTGGCTATCGGAGTCAATCGGACGCGCGCCTTTTTTTAAGGCGCGAGTAAAAAATTGATTAAAATTTTCGTAATCATTCAGCTCGCCGCTGGCCGCCTCGTCAACATTAATATCAAAGGCCGCTATGGCGCGTGTGATCAAAAGGTTTTTTAACCAGACTGTTTTTGACTCGGCGACTTTGGCAATCAGCCGTGACAGAGCATGTTTGGGCAGTAGCCGTTGCAGGGCGACAAATAGTTCCGCTTTGTGATTCATAAATGGATTCTTTTCAGCTGTTTTAATTGTGAATTTTGTTCGGCGTTAAGCGCTGAAGCCTCGCTGCACCGGTGTATGGTCTAGGTTGCCCCATTCGGCCCAGGAGCCATCGTAGGCGCTAATATTTTCGTACCCCAATATGCGCATGACCATATAGGTGAAACCGGATCGGTGATGGCTTTGGCAGTGAGTTGTTATCTGTTTGTCGCGACCTAGCCCGGCGCGGTCGAGAATTTCTTCGGCATCGCCGCGGATTCGCAGGTTGCGTTGCTCATCCATCAGCGCCGTCCACTCAATATTAATCGCCCCGGGAATATGCCCGCCGCGGGCCGAGCGCACCATATCGCCACAGTACTCACCGGGGCTGCGCGCATCCCACACTGCAAAGTTTGGGTTGTCCAGTTGGCTGACAATCTGATCAGCATTCATCAACACAGAGGGGTTTCTGATTCCGACTGGCGCATTGCCCTCGTATTGAGGCGCAGATGGAGAAGCGGGAGGTTGTTCCGCGCTTTCGGTGGCATAACCTTCATTTATCCACGCCACAATACCACCATTCAGATAAGACCAGTTTTGATAGCCGAGCAGATCCAGTGTCCAGGCAAAACGCCCGGCCCAGCCACCGCCTTCGTCATCGTAAATCACCAGATGGCTGTTATGGTCGATGCCGAGAGAATCGATAATCTCTTGCAGTTGCTCAATAGTAGGCAGCTTCCCGGGGCAGGGAGCAGTGCCTGCCATTAACAATCCTGGCTGCAGATGCACGGCGCCTGGAACATGTTTCTGGCGATATAAAGCCGGGTTGCATAGATCGACAATAATCAGATTGTCGCTACCAATCGTTGCGCTGCCAATTGGTGTGCTGGCAAGCATAGATTGCAGACTGTCGGGTTCGATAAGGCGTGGAATATTAGCGCTCATTAACTTTCCTGTTGGATCGAAATCTTAACATTATTGTTCATCCTGACTGGCAAGAATGTTGCGGTAATTCTGTAGCCTGACAGCCAGAATTTTACCCTCGTTTGCCGCCTGAATCAGCGCGCAGCCGAGCTCAACCTGATGTTTGCAATCTCTGAACTTGCAGTGGCCGAGAAAGGGTCTGAACTCAATAAAACCATCGATAATCTGATCGTCGGTTAAATTGGTCACGGCAAACTCGCGGATACCCGGCGAGTCAATCAGGTTGCCACCGTTCTCAAGGTGAAACAAACGCGATGCGGTGGTGGTGTGCATACCCTTGTCGGTACTTGACGACAGCTCGCCGGTAAGGATATTTGCCTGCGGCTGCAACCGATTGATTAACGATGATTTACCCACGCCGGACTGGCCGACAAAAACCGAAGTATGGGCTGCCAGATATTCCTCCAGCTCTTTAATGCCAGCACCGCTTGAAGCGGAGACACAGAACACCTCATAACCCACCGTTTGATAGTCTTTAAAAAGCTGCTCAACATCCGGGTAGTCATTGTCGCTGAGCATATCAAACTTGTTGATCACCAAAACCGGCTGAATGCCTTGCGCCTCCGCGGCGATCAGATAGCGATCAATCAGATTGCTGTAGGGGGTTGGTTTGGCCGCAAAGACAATCGCAATGCGATCCACATTGGCCGCGACGGGCCGCAACTTGCCGTAGGGGTCCGGACGCAACAGCTCTGAATCGCGCGGCTCTCTGGCTACCACCACACCGACCGGTTCGGCATGCCGCCAGATAACGTTGTCGCCGGTTACCAGCGGTTCGAGATTGGTACGCAGATGGCAGCGGTAAATCCGCCCCTGATAAATATCGTCCAACCCTTCGATATCAACCTGAGCGCCAAAGTTGGTAATCACCGTGCCGCGTATCTCGGGGCCGAGCTGGGTGAGATTTTCGAGCTCCTCATCGGAAACCGACTTTTTGCTTAGCGCTCGCTCACGACGCCGCTCCTGGATGGATTGGATGCGGTCTTTTTGTCGTTTACTGAGATAGCGTTTTGCCATTTAGTCTCTCATGTCGCGGGTTGCACACCATGTCTGGTGTTATCGGCTGCAAGGATATAGCATATCCGGCTCGAGGAACATTTTGCCAACCCTGCCTGGACGATTTCGATGACCGCTTTTAACCCGGATGCCAACGCCAACCCCGATCCGCTCAACCTGATCTGGATCGATCTGGAAATGACCGGCTTGAGTCCGGAGCGCGATCGCATAATTGAAATTGCCACCGTGGTCACCGACAAAGACCTGAATATACTCGCCGAAGGCCCGGTGATTGCCGTGCATCAGTCAGATGCGCTGCTCGACGGTATGGATGAATGGAACACCCGCCAGCACGGTCGGTCGTGACCAAGCTAGGCGGCGTCCGTGCGACTGCCAGGGTATTGAGTATTGCGCCGAGTGCCGTATCGCGTTGGATGGCCGAACGCGATAACAAAGGTACTGGCGGCGTTGTACCTCAAAAAC
>JALRJD010000196.1 GCA_023255165.1 Porticoccaceae bacterium
ACCCAAAGTTGCGGGGTTTTTTATGCAGGATTATTTTTTCAAAGCGGTTAAAGGTGATTGCTATTTTGTGCCGCTTCGCGAACAATTGACCACTGTCAAAACCGCGGCCCGAAAGGCCGCAAATACTACACATTATAAAAGAGGAGTCCGTTATGTCCGCAGAATTACTTGATATCCTGGTTCGATGGGGCCATTTGCTGTTCGGTATTACCTGGATCGGTATGCTGTACTACTTTAACTTCGTTCAGGGCGGCTACTTTAAAGAAGCTACGCCAGAAGCGCTGTCTGATGCCAAGGCCAAGTTGGCGCCAAGCGCGCTGTGGTGGTTCCGTTGGGGTGCAATGTTCACTTTCCTGACGGGTCTCTACCTGCTGCACGTTGTGACTGGCAACAGCCAACTGAACAACTACATTATTGTTGGCGCCGTGATGGGCACATTGATGTTTTTGAATGTTTGGCTGGTAATCTGGCCGGCGCAGAAAATTGCACTGGGCATTGTTGAAGGTGGCGACAAAGCTGCTGCAGGTGCCAAGGCGCTGCTGGCTTCACGCACCAATACGCTGTTCTCCGCACCCATGGCGCTGGGCATGCTGGCTGGTCCTCACTATGTGGGTCAGGGCTACGGTTCTGCCGTTGGCGGCAATGGTCTGATTGTTATGCTGGTGATTGTGGCACTGCTTGAAGTCAACGCACTGATGGGCAAGCAGGGTCCGATGACCACGGTAAAAGGCGTGATTCATTCAAGCCTGGGTTTGACTGCTGTAATGGTTCTGGCGCTCAACCTGCTGTAACCACAAGTTGTCGAACATCGAGAAAGCCGACTTTGAGTCGGCTTTTTTGTGCCTGGTATTTTTTCGCGTAAACCGGTTGTCTCGCGAGAAATAACCGCCTGCGCGGATGTAGGTCAAAATGAATTTGCGTATAATGCGGCTATCTTTCAACTGTGCCCCCAGGCTTTTCTCAAGCGGGCCTCTGTCAACGGTCTCTAAAACAGGATTTTAAAATGACTGCGGATAAACCTCGAATCAACCCGATTGTCCCCGAGCGAGACGATATGATCGGGCGCTCTCCAACTGCATCATCCGGATCAAGCAAAAGCGGCTCGATGGCAGCTGACAGCAGACGTAGCGGTGGTGGATCTGGCGGTGCCGGTTCGGGCGGCTATGGCTCTGGTGGGAGCGCAGCCAGTGGTACAGGCGGCTGGAAAGCATTGATATTGGTTATGTTGGTGGCGCTGGTCGGCATGTCCTGGTTTGGTTATATGCAGTTCACTAATCACAACAATTTGCAGCAGCGCTTTAATGCGCTGGAGTCGCGTCTCAGCAGCACCGACGAATCAGTTACCCAGTCCGGTGCGGCGCTGCAGTTAAAGCTCAGCAAGCAGGGCGACGAACTGGAAAAACACTGGAGCGAAATCAAAAAGCTTTGGGGTGTGACCAACGATATCAACAAGGGCAAGATCGCCGAGAACAAAAAAGATATCGCCTTTTTGGCCAGCAAGCGTGCCGCGATAGAAAAATCTGTCGCCGATCTCAGCGCCCGGGTCGACAAGGAAAATCGCAGTCTGACCAATCTCAGTGGCAACTATCTGGCTATTTCGGCGGACATTGATGCGGTTAATGCCAATCTGCGCAAGCTTACCGACAAGCTTAATGGACTGCAGGGTTCGCTGACCAATATTGATCGCCAGTTAAAGGCCAATGCCGAGGCGATTGAGTCGATGGATGCATTTCGTCGCCAGACCAACCAGAAAATGCTCGACCTTGAAAGGCGCACGCCGGCTGCCGCCGTCAATGTGCCAAGCCAATAACTACTCACCAATAACTGATCAGGACCACACAAGCGCATGACCATTATTCGCCAACAAGACATTATCGAAAGCGTTGCTGACGCACTGCAATATATCTCTTATTACCACCCGGTCGATTTTATCCAGGCGGTCAAGCAAGCCTATGATCGTGAAGAGTCGCAGGCGGCAAAAGATGCCATGGCGCAGATTTTGGTCAACTCGCGTATGTGCGCCATGGGCCACCGGCCAATCTGTCAGGACACCGGCATTGTCACCGTGTTTGTCCGCGTGGGTATGGATGTGCAGTGGGACGGCGATATGAGCCTCACCGATATGGTCAATGAGGGTGTGCGCCGCGCCTACACCCATCCAGACAATGTACTGCGCGCCTCGATTCTCAGTGACCCGGACGGCGAGCGCAAAAACACCGGCGACAACACGCCTGCGGTGATTCACTACGATATTGTTCCCGGCAACAAGGTCTCGATTGATGTGGCGGCCAAAGGTGGCGGCTCTGAGGCGAAATCCAAATTTGCCATGCTCAACCCGTCCGACTCGATTGTCGATTGGGTGCTGCAGATGGTACCCACCATGGGTGCTGGCTGGTGTCCGCCGGGCATGCTTGGCATCGGTATTGGCGGCACCGCCGAGAAAGCCATGTTGCTGGCCAAGGAATCTCTGCTCGAACATATTGATATTGCCGACCTGCAGGCCAGGGGCGCGCAAAACCACAATGAAGAGCTGCGTCTGGAGCTGTTTGAAAAGGTTAATGCTCTGGGTATTGGCGCTCAGGGTCTCGGCGGTTTGACGACTGTGCTGGACGTTAAAATCAAGGATTACCCGACCCACGCCGCTAACAAAGCGGTGGCGATTATTCCCAACTGCGCGGCAACCCGCCATGTGCATTTTGAACTCGACGGCAGTGGTCCGGCGCAGCTCGAGCCGCCCAATCTTGAAGACTGGCCGGAGATTACCTGGGAAGCGGACGAGTCCGTGCGCCGGGTTAATCTCGACGCAGTAACCCAAGAGGAAATTGCCACCTGGAAACCGGGCGACACGCTGCTGCTATCGGGCAAAATGTTGACCGGGCGCGATGCGGCACATAAAAAAATGACCGATATTCTGGCCCGCGGTGAGCAGTTGCCGGTGGATTTGACCGGTCGCTTTATCTATTACGTCGGTCCGGTTGATCCGGTGCGCGACGAAGTGGTTGGCCCGGCTGGACCGACCACAGCGACCCGGATGGATAAATTTACCCGCACCATGCTTGAGCAGACCGGCCTGATGGGCATGATCGGCAAGGCCGAGCGCGGTCAGTTGGGCATTGATGCCATTCGCGACAATCAGGCGGTTTACCTGATTGCCGTGGGCGGCGCGGCTTATTTGGTATCCAAAGCCATTACCCATGCCGAGGTGGTGGCCTTCCCGGAACTGGGAATGGAAGCGATCTATGAGTTTGAAGTGAAGGATATGCCGGTCACCGTGGCGGTTGATACCAAGGGTGAGTCTGTGCATCGTATTGGCCCGCAGATTTGGCAGGCCAAAATCGAGGAAAAAACACTTAAGTTGAGCTAGTAAGTCGAGCTAGTAAGTCGAGCTAGAGTTTTTAGCCGCCAGACTTTAAGTGTTTTAAATTGTTGCTCCACAGGGAGTAAATCACGTTAAAAGGGAGAAAAAGCATGAAATTTAAAAAACCATTTTTAATCGCAATGGCGCTGGTGTTGGCTGGTGCCGCATCCGCTTCGGAAGAGTGGTATCTCGGTGTCACTGCCGGTCACTACGATCTCGATGGCGAGCGTTCAATCAGTGACGACTACAACTCGGTTACCGCCGGTCTCCAGGTCGGCAAATATCTGTCTGACAATGTTGCCCTGGAGTTGGGCTATGGCGCCAATGTCGGTCACGACGACTTTGATGTGCTGTCGCTTAACAGCGTGATCTGGATGGGTGGCGAAGCCTCCAACTGGCGCCCCTATCTGTTGTTTGGCGCCAACCAGTACGACTTTAACGACACTTCCAATCTGGTGCCCGGCCACGACGATCGCTCGACCCAGATTATGGTCGGCCTGGGTATGGGCAAACAGTTTAGTGGTCTGGAATTTCGCGCCGATCTGCGCGGCATGGGTGGCCACGATGAAGACGGTGAAGACTTCGGTGTGCAAATCTCGCTGAGCAAACTGTTTGGCGGCAATTCTGAATCCAAAGCCTCGTCAAAAGCTGCTCCTGTGTCAGCGCCTGTTCAGGCCGCCCCTGTGGCCGCCGAGCCGGAGATGCAAGAAGCCGCGCCGGAGCCTGAAGTTCGCACTATCACCGTGCGTCTGAATGTTGAATTTGAATTTAACAAAGCCACTGTGCTGGCTGTCTACGGTGATCAGCTCGACGCGATTGCTGCGGCCATGAAAGCCCATGATGATATTGATCTGGTGCTTGAGGGCCACACCGATAGCCGCGGTTCAGACCAGTACAATATGAATCTGTCTCAGCGTCGCGCCGATGCGGTGAAGGCGAAACTGGTTGAGGATTATGGCATCCCCGCTGATCGTGTCAGCGCCGTGGGTTACGGTGAATCCCGACCTATAGCCAGCAATGACAGCGATGACGGTCGCGCGCGCAACCGCCGCGTGGTGGGTGAGATGTCATTCTCGGAAGTGTTTAATTATTAAGCTCTTATAGACAGCCAGGTTGACTCAATTTGGCTTTGCCTTCAGTATCAAAACGGCGCTTTAATCGGCGCCGTTTTTTTATAGCTGGCCGCCAGCCAACCGGGAGAGTGAAAAATGGACAACACATTCTATTGGCACGATTACGAAACCTTTGGTGTCGACCCCTCAGTTGATCGTCCCAGTCAGTTTGCCGGTCTGCGCACCGACTTTGATCTCAACCCGATTGGCGATCCGCTGGTCATCTACTGCCAGCCCCAGCGCGATATACTGCCGGCCCCGCAGGCCTGTTTAATCACTGGCATCACACCGCAACTGGCGCAGGAAAAAGGGCTGCCGGAGCCAGAGTTTATCGCCGCCATTCACCAGCAGTTGTCGCAGCCCAATACCTGTGGTGTCGGCTATAAAAGCATTCGCTTTGACGATGAAGTGACCCGCTACACGCTCTATCGCAATTTTTATGACCCCTATCAGCGCGAGTGGAAAAACGGCAACTCGCGCTGGGATATTATCGATATGCTGCGCCTGACCCGCGCGCTGCGCCCCGAGGGCATTGAATGGCCCGACCACGAAAACGGCCGCCCCAGTTTTAAACTTGAAGATCTGACTGCGGCCAATGGCCTCGCCCACGAGGCGGCCCACGATGCGCTGTCGGATGTCACCGCGACCATCGCCATGGCCAAACTGGTCAAACAAAAGCAGCCGCGACTGTTTGACTATGTGTTGCAAAATCGTGGTAAAAAGCAGATCGCCGCAATGCTCGATCTGAAGGCGCGGCAACCGTTTTTTCATATCTCCGGCATGCTCGCCAGGGAACATCTTTACGGCGCGTTGATGATGCCGCTGGCGCAACATCCGACCAACAGCAATGGCATTATCTGTTTTGATCTGTCAGCTGATCCTGAGCTGTTGATCAGCCTCAATGAACACCAGATTCGCGATCGCGTGTTTACCGCCAGTGGCGATCTGCCTGAGGGGCAGGAGCGCATTCCACTAAAAGTGGTGCATATCAATAAAGCGCCGGTGGTGACCACTCACAAACTGATTGATGCCGCTGCGGCCAAACGCTTGGATATCGATCTTGAACGCAGTGAGCGCAACTGGCAGCGGCTGCACGCGGTTAATCTTAGCGACAAGCTGCAGCTGGTGTTTCGCGACCAGACTTTTCCGCCAAAGCCGGAAGCCGAGCAGCAGCTCTACGCCGGATTTTTGCCCAATCAGGATCGCATTTTACTCGACGAGGTACGCCGCGCCAGCGCCGGTGATTTTGCCCGCCAGCAGTTTTATTTTTCCGATAACCGTTACAACCAGTTGCTGTTCAGCTATCGCGCGCGTTATTTCCCCGAGTCGCTGTCGGCCGAGGAACAGCAGGTCTGGCTTGAGAGCTGCCGCTGGCGGCTGACTGATGAGCAGTCGGGCTACCTGACTCTGCAGCAGAATCAGCAGACCTTAAATGAGCTGCTCGCAGAAAATGAACTGCTCGCAGACAGCAGCCTGAGCCAGCGCAGGCGCGAGGTGTTGCAAGCGCTGCAGAGTTGGAGTCAGGCGGTGGCCGAGCAGTTTTCTGTGCCCCTGTAGCAGCCCGGTTGCAATTGAGTACGCTGGTCAAACAGGCTAGAATCCGTCAACTAAATTGCCCTCGAGGTACCGCGTGAACTTCACTGGCGCGCACATTCTCTCCATCAGCCAATTCCAACGCCAAGATGTTGAGCAAATCTTCTCCGTAGCCGACCGAATGGAACCTTATGCACTGCGCAAAAAGGTCACCCGTGTGCTCGAGGGTGCGATTCTCGGCAATATGTTTTTTGAGGCCAGCACCAGAACCCGGGTCAGTTTTGGTTCGGCATTTAATCTGCTTGGCGGCGAAGTGCGCGAGACGGCGGGCTTTGAAAGTTCGGCGCTGGTCAAGGGCGAATCTTTGCAAGATACCGCCCGCGTGCTCTCCGGTTTTAGCGATGTTATCTGCATGCGCCATCCGCAACAGGGGTCGGTGGCCGATTTTGCCGCCGCCAGCAGGGTGCCGGTGATGAATGGCGGCGATGGCGCCAATGAACATCCGACCCAGGCTCTGCTCGATCTCTACACCATTGCCCGGGAACTGCAGGCCAAGGGCCGCGGCATTGACGGTCTGCGCATTGCCATGATCGGCGATCTGCGCCATGGCCGCACCGTGCACTCGCTGAGCAAGCTGCTGTGCCTATACGACAATATTCAGGTGACCCTGATTTCCCCGGTTGAGCTGGCGCTGCCGGAGAGCATTGTCGATGAACTGCGCAACGCCGGGGTCAAGGTGACGGCATCCGACGAACTCAATAACAGCATCGCCCATGTGGATATTGTCTACTCCACGCGCATTCAGGAAGAGCGTTTTACCAGCAAGGAAGAGGCCGATTTATACCGCGGCAAGTTTCGTCTTAACCAGGCTATCTATACCCAGTATTGCGAACCCAACACCGTGATTATGCACCCGCTGCCGAGAGATTCGCGCAGTGACGCCAACGAACTCGACTGCGATCTTGATGACAACCCCAATCTGGCCATCTTCCGCCAAACCGACAATGGTCTGCTGATTCGCATGGCACTGTTTGCGCTGGTGCTCGATGTGGTCGACAAAGTTGATCAGTTTTCCCATGAGGTTCGCTGGTACAATTCCCGACAAAATTGAACTCGACCACAGTGCGGTTGCCCAGACAGTGGCCGCGCTGTTTTGTTATTGAGTGCGGTCTGCCAAAAACTAAAAAACTGTTTACAAGCACAGGCACAGGGTACTTTAGAGGTTTGAATGAGCGAATTTGACGATATCCGTCCCTATGACGACAGTGAAGTGCC
>JALRJD010000236.1 GCA_023255165.1 Porticoccaceae bacterium
CCTAAGCAGCGCGATTACACAGTTTGACAACAAAGTCTTTATTGAGGACGGCGACCTAAAGCTGACTTTCAGCGACACCCAGCAACTCTGCCATCGGGCGGCAGCAACGCTGATTGGACGCGGTTTTGCACTGGGTGATCGCGCCGCGATCTGGGCGCCAAACATTACCGAATGGGTGCTAGCCGCACTGGCCATTCACTGTGCCGGTGGCGTTGTGGTGCCGATCAACTCAAGATTTAAGGGTGGTGAGGCGACAGATATTTTGGCCGCCAGCGCCGCCAAGTGGCTGTTTAGTATCGGTGAATTTCTCAACACCGATTACCCCAGCCAAATCGATCGCAGCCAACTGCCCAATCTCGAAGGCATAGTGGTTTTGCAGGGCGCTTCCAAGGCACCTCACAGTACCTGGCTAGACTGGTTGGATAAGGGCCAACAGCAACTGGCCGCCGATCCAGATCTGGTCACTGAACGCAGCGCGCTGGTCAGCGGCGATCACTGCTCGGATATTATTTTCACGTCGGGCACCACTGGCAAAGCCAAAGGCGTGATGACTACCCACCAACAAAATCTGCGCACCTTTACTATCTGGAGCGATCTGGTTGGCCTCGATCAAAACGATCGCTATTTAATCGTCAATCCATTTTTTCACAGCTTTGGCTACAAGGCGGGCATTCTTGCCTGTCTGTTAAAAGGCTGTACTCTGCTGCCGCAACTGGTTTTCGATGTGGATCAGGTATTGGAGCGCATTGCCGCTGACAAAGTGACCATGCTGCCCGGGCCACCGACCCTCTATCAGTCGCTATTGGCTCACCCCAAGCTTAACGACTATGACCTTAGCTCGCTGACCAAGGCGACCACCGGCGCCGCAGTGATACCAACAGAGTTAATCGACAATATCCGTAACCGGCTTGGTATTACCACAGTGCTAACCGCTTACGGCCTGTCTGAATCCTGTGGCCTCGCAACCATGTGCCGTCACGGCGACCCCAGTGCCACCATTGCCAGCACCTCCGGGCGCGCTATTCCCGGTATTGAAGTGGCCTGTCTGCACAGCGATGGTCGCCACTGCGACGCGGATGAAATCGGTGAGATTGTCATTCGCGGTTTTAATGTTATGCAGGGCTATCTGGACAACCCCGAGGCCACCGCCGAAAGTATCGACAGTGACGGCTGGCTGCACACCGGGGACGTCGGCAGCCTCGACAGCGACGGTAACCTGAAAATCACCGACCGCCTTAAAGACATGTATATCAGCGGCGGCTTTAACTGCTACCCCGCCGAGATCGAATCCAGCCTAAACCGCCACCCTGGCATTGTGATGTGTGCGGTGATCGGCATTGCCGAAACGTTAATGGGTGAAGTGGGTGCGGCATTTATTCAAAGCGCCGACCCGCAGCTGGATGCCGACGCAATGCACCAGTGGTGCCGCGCCAATATGGCCAATTACAAAGTGCCCAAGCATTTTATATTTGTCGACAGCCTGCCCCTCAATGCCACCGGCAAAATCCATAAACCCACATTGCGCGAAAGTTGGTCTCAGCGCCAATCAAACAGTCTTTAAACAGGAGAACAACATGGCGATCAAAAGTCTCGGCTATATAGGTATCAACAGCACCAACCTCGACCAGTGGCGCGAATACGGCTGTCAGGTAATGGGCCTGGAAGATGCCAGTGAACGCAACGGCGCCACCGACAGCAGCCTCTATTTAAAAATGGATGAGCACCCCTACCGCATCACAGTGCAACTTGCCGACAGCGATGGCTTTGGCTTTTGTGGCTGGGAAACCAACAATCAACAGGGCTTTGACGAGGCCGTCAGCAGCTTGAAAAACGCCGGCATTGAAGTGGCGATGGGTACCAGCGAGCAGGCTGCGGCGCGCAAAGTCCACCAGCTGGCGTGCTTTAGCGATCCATCGGGCAATAAACATGAAATTTATTGGGGAATGATTTCAGATTTTAAACGCCTGGTATCCCCGGTCGGCGTGCGCAAATTTGTCACCGGGCAAATCGGCATGGGCCATGCCGTATTGCCGGCACCCAACTTTGACGCCACCGTTGAGCTGTTTACCAATGTCCTCGGCTTTGGTCTCTCCGATCTGATGGAACTGCGCTTCACCCCGGATCCCAACGAGCCAATCAAGCGCCTGTGGTTTATGCATTGCAACTCGCGCCACCACAGCTTGGCGTTTTTTGAAATGCCTCATCCTGCGGGCTGTATTCACATCATGACTGAAGTTGACAGCATCGATGAAGTGGGTCGCGGCAACGATCGCCGTATTGCCCACAATGTTGGCTTGTCAGGCACCCTGGGGCGCCATGCCAACGACCATATGGTCTCGTTCTATATGAAATCTCCGGGTGGGTTCGACGTGGAATACGGCGCTGAGGGACGCACCGTGGAGGACTGGGCCAGCTATGAGGTATTTGAAAGCACAGTGGCGAGCTTTTGGGGCCACGATTTCTCAGTAGGTCAGCAATAGGCGCAAAGAGTCTGTAAGCCAAATGAGCTAGAGCGCGGCATTGATTTAATGCATTCGGGGTATGCGCAAACAGTGAGGGGTTTGGGACTATAGGCTCATCAAAACCGCGAACTCAATTGAGACCATTATGAACAGCGAACAAACGAAACAACTGCGTCAGGCCTTTGGTCATTTTGCCACAGGCGTCACCGTGGTAACGACGATGGACAACGATTCAGAAACTGGTCAGGCGAAACCCCTGGCGATGACTGCCAATAGCTTTTCGTCTGTCTCATTGGACCCGCCACTGATTCTCTGGAGCATTGATAAAAATGCCCAGAGCTTTGCCGCCTTTGAGCGCAATGAACACTTTGCTGTACATATTTTGCACGCCGGCCAGGAAGCCTTGTCGACGGTTTGCGCGACCCGCAATGCCGATAAATTTGCCGATATTGAATGGCAGGCCGGGATTGGCGGAGCGCCTATCTTCAACGAATTTAGCGCACGTTTTCAGTGTCGTGTTGAACACCGTTATGAGGGTGGTGATCATCAAATTATTGTCGGCCGGGTACTCGACTACAGCTGCCAAAATGAGCCGCAACAGGTGCAGCCGCTGGTCTTTTTTAAAGGCAAGTACTGCGCCGTCGCGTAGTAAAAAGTTTAATCGAGCGCACAATAAAGAAAGCTTAGAAAAATCTCAAAAAT
>JALRJD010000251.1 GCA_023255165.1 Porticoccaceae bacterium
CCTGCAGACCGAAGATCGCAGTTATGCGGTCAAGCCGATGAACTGCCCCTGCCATGTGCAGGTGTTCAACCAGGGTCTGAAGAGCTACAGAGATCTGCCGCTGAGGCTGGCGGAGTTTGGTTCCTGTCACCGCAATGAACCGTCCGGATCGCTGCACGGCATTATGCGTGTGCGTTCATTTACCCAGGACGATGCTCATATTTTCTGTACCGAAGCGCAGATTCAACCTGAAGTGGCGCGGTTTATCGATTTTCTGCACGAGGTTTACACTGACTTTGGCTTTGATGAAATTATCTATCGACTGTCGACGCGTCCAGAGCAGCGCGTGGGCACAGACGAAGATTGGGATCGCGCGGAAAAAGCGCTTGGCGAAGCGCTGGATGCCAAAGGTCTGGCCTGGGAAGAGCTGCCGGGAGAGGGTGCTTTCTACGGACCCAAGATTGAGTTTTCATTAAAAGACTGTATTGGCCGTGTCTGGCAGTTGGGCACGATTCAGGTGGATTTCTCCATGCCGGGTCGTCTCGATGCGCAATACGTTGCTGAAGATGGCAGCCGCCAGATTCCGGTTATGTTGCACCGTGCCATTCTCGGTTCATTTGAGCGTTTTATCGGTATTTTGATCGAGCAGTACGAAGGTGCATTTCCGTTTTGGTTGGCTCCGGAACAGGCGGTTGTGGTCAATATTACCGACGCCCAGGGGGATTATGCGCAAGAAGTGGCCAAATCATTGCAAAATAAGGGCTTTAGAGTGATTTGTGACTTGAGAAACGAGAAGATCGGCTTTAAAATCCGCGGTCATTCGATCCAGCGCGTCCCTTATATTTTGGTTGTTGGAGATAATGAAAAAGAATCGCGCACTGTGGCGGTCCGAACTCGGGATGGAAAAGACCTTGGCAGCTTACCGCTGGCACAGGTTGAGGCCATGTTTGGCGAAGAGTTGGAGCGGCGCGGGCGTACTTGTGTTGAAACGGAGTAAAGCTTATTAAAAAAGACAGCAAGCGGGCACGTCTTAATGACGATATAACGGCCCCTGAAGTTCGATTGGTTGCATCAGATGGTAGTCAGGTTGGCGTTGTCACCCTTGAAGCTGCCCTTGAAGCGGCGCAGAAAGAGACTCTCGATCTGGTGGAAATTTCCCCTGATGCCGAGCCTCCGGTGTGCAAAATCATGGATTACGGCAAGCATGTCTTTGATATTAAGAAGAAAGTTGCTCTGCAGAAGAAAAAGCAGAAGCAGACACAGGTAAAAGAAATGAAGTTTCGCCCCGGTACCGATGAGGGCGATTACCAGATCAAGTTGCGCAATCTTGTGCGCTTCCTGGAAAACGGTGACAAAGCCAAAATCACGCTGCGTTTTCGCGGTCGTGAGATGGCTCACCAGCAGCTCGGCATGGATATGATGAAACGCATTGAAGCGGATCTCGCAGAGCTGGCACAGGTGGAGCAATTTCCAAAAATGGAAGGGCGTCAAATGATTATGACGCTGGCCCCACGCAGCAAGAAGAAGTAATTAGCGCGACCCGCGTTCAGCCACATTTTTTGGCAGGCTGTCCGGGCGTCTCTTCTTGATTTAATTAACTCTCAAACTGGAGAACAGAAATGCCAAAAGTAAAAGCACACAGTGGAGCTGCAAAACGCTTCAAAAAGACGGCTGCGGGCTACAAGCACAAGCACCAGCACAAAAGCCACATCCTTACCAAAATGACTACCAAGCGCAAGCGTCAGCTGCGAGGCACAAGCATTCTGAATGCTTCTGATACCCCGCGCGTCAACCGCATGCTGCGAAGCTCAATTTAACCGGTAGATTAATTACATATTTTAGGTAGGAGAAGAAAATGGCTAGAGTAAAACGTGGTGTCCAGGCACACCGCCGTCACAAAAAAGTCCTCAAGCAGGCAAAAGGTTATTACGGAGCACGCAGTCGAGTTTATCGCGTAGCGGTGCAGGCAGTTACCAAAGCAGGACAGTATGCTTATCGTGACCGTCGTGCCAAGAAGCGCACATTCCGCAGACTGTGGATCGCTCGAATCAACGCACAATCACGTGTCGAGGGTTTGTCATACAGCAGACTGATCAACGGTCTCAGCAAGGCAGGCATCGAGCTCGACCGTCGCGTGCTGGCCGACCTGGCCGTGCACGACAAAGCAGCTTTTGGTGCAGTAGTGAATCAAGCCAAAGCTGCCCTGGCTTAAATAGCGATTACCTGCCGCGGCAGGTGTTGTAAAAAAAGCTACTCGAATAGGGAAAGGGCCATCGCTCTTTCCCTATTTTTTTATCGATAATAAGATAACTGACAAAGAGTTTGTGGTGACCA
Source organism: Porticoccaceae bacterium (assembly GCA_023255165.1). Taxonomy (GTDB): domain Bacteria; phylum Pseudomonadota; class Gammaproteobacteria; order Pseudomonadales; family Porticoccaceae; genus HTCC2207. The sequence goes on from JALRJD010000251.1 coordinate 2,314, forward strand.
ACAATGATTGAACTGGAACAGATTGCCAGCGAAGCCGAAGCCGCGATCGCCGCCGCATCGGAACTGGGCGCGCTGGACGATTTACGCGTTGAGTATCTGGGCAAAAAAGGCAGGTTGACCGGGCTGTTAAAAGGCCTGGGTGCGCTCTCCAATGAAGAGCGACCAGCCGCTGGCGCGAAAATCAATGATGTTAAGCAGTCGCTGCAAACCCGTATCAATCAGCGCAAGGAAAAGCTCGAAGGCGAGGCGTTGAATGCCAAGCTGTCAGGTGAAACCATCGATGTTACCTTGCCCGGTCGCGGTGAAGAGGTAGGTGGTCTGCATCCGGTTACGCGCACCATGGAGCGTATCGAATCGTTCTTCACTCATATCGGTTACGACGTTGAAACCGGCCCGGAAATTGAAGACGACTACCACAACTTTGAAGCGCTGAATATTCCCGGCCACCACCCGGCGCGGGCTATGCATGACACCTTTTATGTCAATCCGTCGACTGTGCTGCGCACTCACACCTCACCGGTGCAGGTTCGCACTATGGAAAAACAGGCGCCGCCGATTCGTATTATCTGCCCCGGCCGCGTCTATCGCTGCGATTCCGATCTGACTCATACGCCAATGTTTCATCAGGTTGAAGGTCTGGTTGTGGATAAAAATATCAGCTTTGCCGATCTCAAAGGCGTGATTGATCAATTTTTGAAAGCCTTCTTTGAGCGTGATTTGCCGGTGCGGTTCAGGCCTTCATATTTTCCGTTCACAGAGCCTTCCGCTGAGGTCGATATTCAGTGCACTAACTGTTCCGGCGCAGGCTGTCGCGTCTGTAGCCAAACCGGCTGGCTCGAGGTGATGGGCTGCGGCATGGTTCACCCCAATGTGTTTAAAAGCTGTAATGTAGACGCCGAACAGTTCACTGGCTTTGCCTTTGGAATGGGTGTTGAGCGACTGGCTATGCTGCGCTATGGCGTTAATGATCTGCGATTGTTTTTTGAAAACGATCTGCGCTTTCTCAAACAATTTTAAGGCTGGGGTAACTTATGAAATTTAGTGAATCCTGGTTGCGACAGGCCGTTAATCCCGCTATTTCAACCGAAGAGCTGGTTGCCCAGCTGACCATGGCCGGTCTTGAAGTGGATGCCGTCGATCCCGCTGCGCCGCCAATGAGTGGTGTGGTGGTGGGTGACATTATCGCCGTTGAGCAACATCCGGACGCCGACAAACTGCGCGTCTGTCAGGTGGCTGGTGGTGTTGACGGTGAACTGGCTCAGGTCGTCTGTGGCGCGCCCAACGCGCGTGTCGGCATCAAGGTGCCTTTTGCTGTGGTTGGCGCCAAATTGCCCGGCGACTTTGCGATTAAAAAAGCCAAACTGCGCGGGGTTGAATCGTTTGGCATGCTCTGCGCCCAAACCGAGTTACAACTCGGTGATGACGACGCCGGGCTCTGGGAACTTCCCGCCGATGCGCCAGTGGGTAGCGATCTGATCGATTATCTGCAGCTCAATGACAATATTATCGAAGTCGACCTGACACCGAACCGCGGCGACTGCCTCAGCATTCGTGGTCTTGCCCGTGAAGTGGGTGTGCTCAATAAAGTTGCTGTCACCGAGCAGAGTTGCGAACCGATTGCGGCGACCATCGCTGATTCGGTGAGCGTCAAACTTGAGGCGCCAGATGCCTGTGCGCGCTATGTTGGCCGTGTTATTCGCAATCTCGATCTGAGTCAGCCAACGCCCCAGTGGATGCAGGAAAAACTGCGTCGCAGCGGTGTACGCAGTTTGGGTCCGGCGGTGGATGTCACCAATTATGTGCTACTTGAACTGGGTCAACCGATGCACGCCTTTGATCTGTCAAAGATCGATGGTGGTATTGTGGTGCGCATGGGGCGCGACGAAACATTAAAACTGCTCGATGACTCGAACGTAAAAATTGATAGCTCAACCCTGGTGATCGCCGACCACAGTAAAGCGTTGGCTATGGCCGGGATAATGGGCGGCGATGAATCCGCAGTCGGTGACACAACAACCGATATCCTCTTCGAGAGCGCCTGGTTCAATCCATTGGCGATTGCGGGTAAAGCTCGCAATTACGGCAAACATACCGATTCATCCCACCGCTTTGAGCGCGGTGTCGATGCGGCGCTTCAGGTGGCAGCCATTGAGCGTGCCACGGCACTGATGCTGGAAATCTGCGGTGGTCAGGCTGGACCGGTTGTTGTCGAAGAGTCGGCCGAACATCTGCCCACAGCGGCGACAATTACTCTGCGCGACAAACAACTTGCCCAGCAGCTTGGCATGTCGATTGCCGCGACAGAGGTTGATGATATTTTGGCGCGCTTGGGTTTGACCTTGGTCTCTCGCGATGAACAGGGTTCCACCTGGGTGGCGCCAAGCTGGCGTTTTGATTTGGCTATTGAGCAGGATCTGGTCGAAGAAGTTGCGCGAGTTTTCGGTTATAACAATCTGCCCACTTCAACACCGGTCATGGCGCTGGAGTTGCAGGGCAAGCCGGAGACCGAGCAAGCGTTGAGCGTTTTCAGACGACAGTTGATTGCCGGTGGTTATCAGGAAGCGATCACCTATAGTTTTGTCGACCCGGATCTGCAAAAGCTGGTTGATCCCGAGACGGCGGCTATCGCTCTGCAAAATCCGATTTCCGCCGATATGTCGGTGATGCGCACCAGCCTGTGGCCGGGACTGCTTTCAACGGCGATCTATAATCTCAACCGCCAACAAAATCGCGTGCGTATCTTTGAGGCCGGCCAGTGCTTTGTGCCGGGTGAACAGGGTGAGTTAACCCAGAATATGGCTCTTGCCGGACTGATTTGCGGCTCGCGCACCCCAACTGGGTGGACGGCTAGCAAAGACAAGGTCGATTTCTTTGATCTTAAAGGCGATCTCGAAGCGGTTCTCGCGCACACCGGTTTGGCTGAACAGTTTACTTTTAGTGCCGCACAGCACCCGGCGCTGCATCCGGGTCAGTCCGCAGCGGTTTTGCGCAACGGTGAGCAGGTGGGTTGGATAGGGCAGTTGCACCCCGGATTAATGGGGCAACTGGATCTCAATACGGCGGTGTATCTGTTCCAGGTTGATGTCGCGAAAATCAGCACAAGCCGACTGCCGAAGTTTTCAGAAGTGAGTAAGTTCCCGGCCGTGCGCCGCGATCTGGCATTTTTGGTCGACGGTCAAATCGCTTCTGCAGACCTGATATCCGAGGCGCGAAATGCCGCCGGTGAGCATCTGATCAATTTAAAGTTGTTTGACGTTTATGTGAGCAAAGATGTTGAAAATAAAGGAAAAAGCCTCGCATTGGGGTTGACGTTTCAGCACAGTTCGCGCACTCTTACCGACGAAGAAATCAATACAGCGATCGATCGGGTCATCAAGAAGCTCGACGAGAAATTCAATGCTGAACTCAGAGGCTGAATTATCCTACAGCCGTAACACTGAGTCTCAATCCGGGGACTACTGTTGCGCGACGTTGTTGCGCACGCAAGTTAGGTGCAAGAAATGGGCGCTTTAACCAAAGCTGATTTAGCTGAAATGTTGTTCGACGAACTCGGCCTCAATAAACGTGAAGCCAAAGAGATCGTCGAAATGTTCTACAGCGAAATAGTTCTGGCATTGGAAAATAACGATCAGGTTAAATTGTCCGGGTTTGGCAACTTTGAACTGCGCGACAAAAACAGCCGTCCTGGCCGTAATCCAAAAACCGGTGAAGAGGTCCCCATCTCAGCACGCCGGGTGGTCACCTTCAAGCCAGGCCAAAAGTTAAAGGCACGAGTAGAGAGTTATGCTGGAGCCAAGTAACAACGACCAACTGCCAACCATTCCGGGCAAGCGCTATTTCACTATCGGTGAAGTTTCCGAGCTCTGTGAAGTGAAGCCGCATGTGTTGCGTTATTGGGAGCAGGAGTTTCCAAGCCTTAGCCCGGTCAAGCGTCGCGGTAATCGCCGCTATTATCAGCGGCAGGATGTTGTGCTTATTCGCCAGATTCGCTCGTTGCTCTATGAGCAGGGTTTTACCATTGGTGGCGCTCGTCAGCGTATTGAGGGCGAGAGCACCAAAGAAGAACAGACCCCATATAAACAGTTGATTGAGCAGACTATCGCTGAACTTGAGGCGATTATTACGGTGTTTGATAAAGACTAAAACCGGAATGCATTCTGGTTGCAAAAATAGCGGTTGCCTGTATCATGGCGCCACTTAAATCGGGGCGTAGCGCAGCCTGGTAGCGCACTACACTGGGGGTGTAGTGGTCGCAGGTTCAAATCCTGCCGTCCCGACCAATTAAACTAAAAAGGCCACACTCAAAAGGGTGTGGCCTTTTTAGTTTAATCGTGGGTGCGGTGGATTCGAGCGTAAAGCGCCAGGTTCACAAATTACGCTTACGGCGAGCTTCCCCTTTCTATGATTCCGAGGGAACGCAAAGGCCGAAGGAATCCATTGAACTGTATGGGTGGCCAAAACCTGGAAGACCTTTCCGATCGGCTCCATG
>JALRJD010000289.1 GCA_023255165.1 Porticoccaceae bacterium
GGATATTGCGGCGCCTTACATTAACAAAGGCGTTAAGCCGGCGGTGGCGATTTTGCGCGAGCAGGGCGTGAACAGTCATGTGGAAATGGCGGCGGCATTTAGTCGCGCTGGCTTCAATGCAGTAGACGTTCACATGAGTGACTTGCTGGCGGGTCGTCAAGTGTTGAGCGACTTTGCAGGTATGGTCGCCTGTGGCGGATTTTCTTACGGCGATGTGTTGGGCGCGGGGGAAGGTTGGGCAAAAACCGTGCTGTTTAATGAGCAGGTTCGCGATCAGTTCCAGCGTTTCTTCCACCGTCCTGACAGCTTTAGCCTCGGTGTCTGCAACGGCTGCCAAATGCTCAGCAATCTGAAAACATTGATTCCAGGCGCAGAGCTGTGGCCGCGGTTTGTGCGCAATTTGTCTGAACAGTTCGAGGCGCGATTCTCTATGGTGCAGGTTGAAGCGTCGCCATCGATTTTCTTGCAGGGTATGGCCGGTTCAAAAATGCCAATCGTCGTCTCCCACGGCGAGGGGCGCGCGGAGTTCTCATCGGCAAAGGCCTTGTCGCGTCTTCTCGATAGCGGTCAAATTGCGATGCGTTTTATCAACAACAATGGCGCGATTGCCGATCGCTATCCCGCTAACCCGAATGGCTCCCCAGACGGCATTACCGGCGTATCGAGCAGCGATGGCCGCGCAACATTAATGATGCCGCACCCAGAGCGTGTCTGCCGCACGGTGACAAACTCATGGCATCCCGATGAGTGGGGCGAAGACGGTGCGTGGATGCGTATCTTTAGAAATGCGCGGAAGTTTGTCGACTAGACTTGCCGACTGAGATAGCCGATTAAGATAGCCGACCGAAATTACCGGCTGAGTTCGTCACTCCTGTAAACCTGTTTCCCCGCGATCGCGCCGCTGTGCGGTCGCGGAAAACAAACCCATTGCCAGCACAGACCTGTGCTATTATCGCGCCCGAGTTGACCAGACAGTCGCTGTGCTGATTTCTCCATTATTCGCTTGCGTTTAAAGGGGTGCTGCATAGAGGAAAGTCCGGGCTCCACAGGGTAGAGTGCCAGGTAACGCCTGGGAGGCGCAAGCCTACGGCCAGTGCAACAGAGAGCAGACCGCCGATGGTTCGTTCGCGAACACAGGTAAGGGTGAAAGGGTGCGGTAAGAGCGCACCGCGCTGCTGGTAACAGCAGTGGCATGGTAAACCCCACTCGGAGCAAGACCAAATAGGTTTCCTTTGGCGCGACCCGCGCTGGAAACGGGTAGGTTGCTTGAGGCAAACGGCGACGTTTGTCCCAGATGAATGACTGTCCACGACAGAACCCGGCTTATCGGTCAACTCAACTAATTCTCCATAGCGGAATCGACATGATGAGCTATTCCTTTTAGATATATAAAAATCTGAAATTAGTTAAATATATTCTTAAAACAGCGCAAAGCTAGAAGTTACATTAACTTCTAGCGTTAGCGTGATGTTTTATATTGGTAAAAAATCAGGACCTTCTCAAACCTCCGCCAGAAACTGGCAAAAATGCCGGAACATACTGATTTTACTCACTTTTTTAGGCCTTCCTCCCGCTTGACTTTAAACCTTGCTGTGAATAGTGTACACATATGGGTAAAAGTGGCGAAAAGTGGCAAATTTAGCCTGCCACAACAATAAAAAGGGGTGAGAGTGTTTAAAGGTAGCGATCCAATCAATATGGATACCAAGGGCCGGATGGCAATTCCGACTCGCTACCGTCCTGTGCTTGATGAAATCTGTGGTGGTGAGTTGGTGATCACCATCGATATGAAATCTACCTGCCTGACGCTGTCACCGCTCCCCGAGTGGAAAAAATTCGAAGAAAAAGTCGCGGCTCTGCCGGCGCTCGATGAGCTCGCCGAAATGCTCAGCCGTTTTGTTGTTGGTCAGGCCAAAGATCTGCAGGTCGATGGCAGCGGGCGGATCTTGATTCCGCCAGAGTTGCGCGGCTATGCCCAGCTGGAGAAAAAGCTGGTGCTGGTCGGACGCACGCAGCGACTTGAAATCTGGTCTGAAGACAACTGGAATGCCGAGCGCGAAAAGTCGCAGGAAACCTACAGAGGAATGCTTCTCGATCGAGACAATATGTCAGACGCATTGAAGAATCTCTCGTGGTAGGGGCCTGCAATGAACGCGATTGAAAAGCCGGAGCACACCACTGTTTTACTGCGTGAAGCGGTGGATGCGCTGGTAATCGACCCGCACGGATTTTATGTAGACGGCACCTTTGGTCGCGGCGGACATACCGCGGAGTTGCTCTCCAGGTTATCGGATCGCGGCAGGGTACTGGCGATTGATAAAGATCCGCAGGCAATTGAAGCGGGTCGAGAGCGGTTCGCCGACGACAGCAGGTTGCGCATTGTGCACGGGTCGTTTGCCGATATGGCTGAGTGGCTGGGCGGGGAAAAGGTTGCCGGTGTGTTGGTTGACCTCGGCGTCTCCTCGCCGCAGCTGGATCAGGCGGAGCGCGGATTCAGTTTTATGCGTGATGGGCCTCTGGATATGCGAATGGACACCAGCTCGGGATTATCCGCCGCGGAGTGGATTGCCAGTGCAGCCGAGGCGGATATCGCCCAGGTGATCAAAGAATATGGCGAAGAGCGTTTTGCTCGACGCATGGCGGCAGCGGTGGTGCGTGAGCGCGCGCTGCAGCCGATCACCAGAACCGTGCAGCTGGCGAAAATACTGGCCGATGCACACCCGGCATGGGAGCGCGGCAGACATCCGGCGACCAAGGCGTTTCAGGCGATCAGGATTTTTATCAACCGCGAGCTGGATGATTTGGCGGCGCTGTTGGGGCAGGTAATTGATTTGTTGCAAGTGGGTGGACGGCTGGTGGTGATCAGCTTCCATTCCCTGGAAGACCGCCAGGTGAAGCGTTTTATCCGCGATCAGGAACAGGGGATAAAACTGCCGAAAAACCTTCCGGTCAGAGATGTGGACCGCGGTGTGCGTTTAAAGAAAATTGGCAAGGCGATCAAGCCTGAAGACATCGAGGTGGATGGCAATGTGCGCTCGCGCAGCGCAGTGATGCGTGTCGCAGAGCGTGTTGCATGAGTGCAGTAACCGCACGTCAATCACTGCAGGTTATTGTGCTCTGGATGTTGGTGTTGGTCAGCGCCATGGCTGTGGCTTACGTCAGTCATGTGTGCCGACAAAAGTATGATCAGTTGACTGCTCTCGAGCGCGAGAACAATCAACTGCAAGTGGCTTACGGTAAATATTTACTGGAGCAGAGTGCCTGGGGATCGCTGCAGCGGATCGAGACAATGGCTATGGAAGGTCTGGATATGCACAGTCCGCAGCCCCAGGAAATTATTATGGTGAAGCAATAAAAGTGGCCAAGACAACGGTAAAAAATACCATACCGCGCTGGCGTTACTATCTGGTAATGCTAATCCTGGGCTCACTGCCTGTGGTGGTTGCCAGCAAGATTGCCCAGCTTCAGGTGATGCCCAGCGAAGAGCATGGCGCCGAGTTTTTGCAGACCCAGGGCGACGCCCGCACCATCCGCACCGAAACCATTCCCGGCCATCGCGGCCTGATTACCGACCGCAACGGTGAGCCTCTTGCGGTCAGTACGCCAGTCACCACATTGATTGCCAACCCGCAGCGTATTGCCGAGCAGGCCACTGCTAAAGATCTGGCCAATCTGGCCAAGGCGCTGAATATCTCCCGCGCCCAGCTCGATGGGCGTTTCAAGCGCTACCGCAATAAATCGTTTATGTATCTGGCCCGACAGCTGCCCAGCGCCGAAGCGGATCGCATTCTCGATCTGCGCATCCCCGGCATCTTTGGCCGTCAGGAGTACAAGCGCTTTTATCCGGCGGGCGAGGTAACTGCGCAATTGGTCGGCTTTACCGATATCAATGACGACGGCCAGGAGGGCATGGAGTTTGCCTACAACGCGATTCTCAGTGGCGAGCCCGGCGCCAAAAAAGTGGTCAAGGATCTTGCCGGTCGCGTGATCAAGGATATTTCTCTGGTCAAGCCAGCCAGTCACGGCAGCACGCTGAAACTGAGTATTGATCTGCGGGTGCAATACGCCGCCTACCGTGCGCTCAAGGCCGCGGTGCAAAAACATCAGGCCAAATCCGGCTCGGTCGTTGTGCTCGATGTGCAGACTGGCGAAGTGTTGGCGATGGCCAACCAGCCCTCGTTTAACCCTAACGATCGCACCAGTCTGCGCCCCGATTCGATTCGCAATCGCGCCATGACCGATATGATGGAGCCCGGCTCAACGGTTAAGCCATTTACCATTCTGGCAGCGCTGGAAAGCGGCAAATTTAATGCCGAGACGGTTATCGACACCAACCCTGGCCGCTATAAAGTCTCGTATAAAACATTTGTCGATCCGCACAACTACGGCCCGCTGACCCTGGCGGGCATCCTCAAAAAGTCGAGCCAGGTCGGCACTACCAAGGTGGCGCTGCAGCTCAACCCCGACAACACCCGCGAGCTATTTGAGCGTATGGGTTTTGGTGAGGGTATCGGCAGCGGCTTCCCTGGAGAGACCTCCGGCAACCTGCCCGGCTATCGCAAATGGGATCCGGTGACCCAGGCCACCTTTGCCTTTGGTTATGGTCTCAGCGCCTCGCCACTGCAGTTGGCCCGCGCCTACTCCATTCTGGCCAACAACGGTCTGCGCCATGAAGTGACCATGCTGGCCAGCGACAGACAACCGGAAAATGTACGCGTGATTGCTGCCCAACTGACTTCAAAGGTTCGCCATATGCTCAATGCCGCGGCCAGCGACAAAGGTACCGGTTCACGGGCGATGATCGATGGCTATTCAGTCGGTGGCAAGACTGGCACCTTGCACAAGGTGAAAGCTGGCGGCGGGTATGACCCCCATCGTTATATGTCGGCGTTTGCTGGCCTCGCGCCGGTTGATAATCCGCGTCTGGTCACTGTCGTGGTGATTGACGAGCCCCGCGATGGCGACTACTTCGGTGGTCTGGTTGCGGCGCCGGTATTTTCCGAAGTCACCGGCAGCGCTCTGCGCCTGCTGCAGGTCACCCCGGACGCCATGACAGCGGCGCGGGATATTGCCAGCCTGCCACCGATGCTGGCCAAGCGAGGAGGTCTGTGATGGCTTTGTCGCGCCAGGCTGAAATCACTTTGCCGCAGCTGCTGGCCAGCTTTGCGGATAACTTTGCCACTAATTGCAATGTCCGACAGCTGCCGGATATTGCCATCAGCGGCGTCAAGCTGGACAGCCGTCAGGTGCAGTCCGGCGATCTGTTTATTGCCCTGAAAGGCACCCGGACTGATGGTGCGACCTATATAGCGGATGCGCTGGGAAAGGGCGCCGCCGCGGTGTTGATGGAAGTGGGTTCAGAGGCGGTTATTGATTCCGACTTCGCGCATCTGGCCTCGGCTGCGCCATTGATTGCGATTGGCAATCTGTCTGAATACGTCTCCGATATTGCCGGCGAATTCTACGGCAACCCGTCGCGACAGCTGGCGGTTACGGCGATCACCGGGACCAATGGTAAAACCACCTGCGCACAGTTACTGGCGAATTTGTTTGCGTTGCTTGGTGAGCCGGCGGGTTATATCGGGACTCTCGGTTACCATCTCAGTGGTTGCAACCTTAGCGGTCACAGCCATGGCGG
>JALRJD010000309.1 GCA_023255165.1 Porticoccaceae bacterium
GGTGGATTGCGACAGTTTTATTGAATTATCCCGCCCCTATGGCAGCGGCATTGTCACCGGTTTTGTCAGAATCGAAGGCCGTGCCATGGGCCTGATCGCCAACGACTGTCGCGTATTGGGCGGCGCCATTGATGCTGAAGCAGCCGACAAAGCTGCGCGCTTTATCTCCCTGTGCGACAGTTTTTCGATACCGCTGCTCTCGCTCTGCGACACGCCCGGCTTTATGGTTGGCCCGGCCAGTGAAGAGCAGGCGGCGGTGCGGCGTATGGCCAGTCTGTTTATCGCTGGCGCCAAAATCACGGCGCCACTGGTGACAATATTCTTGCGCAAAGGTTATGGTCTCGGCGCCATGGCCATGGCCGGCGGCAGCTTCCATCGCCCGATTTACAGCGCCGCCTGGCCCAGTGGAGAGTTTGGCGGCATGGGTTTGGAAGGTGCCGTGCGTTTGGGGTTTAAAAAGGAACTTGAGGCGGTGGCGGACGATGGAGCCCGGGAGGCGCTGTTTAATCAACTGGTCGAGGAGATGTATCAGCGCGGCAAGGCCACTGAAGCGGCAGCCCATCTGGAAATTGATGCGGTGATCGACCCGGCGATAACCAGGTCGGTGATTGTTAGAGCGATTGCCGCGAGTAGTTGATTTTAGCTGTGTTAGCTCGGTTCAACGTTGTGATAGATATTCTGCACATCATCGAGATCATTGAGCATAAACATAAAGCGCTCAAACAGCTCAACATCATCGCCGCTGATTGGCGTGGTTGTCTGGGGAATAAACTGAATCTCATCGACTTCGTAATCAATTTCGCCAAAGGCCTCAGTGAGCGCCTGCTTGGCCTTGAATGATTCGGTGTGCGGCGCAAAAACGGTCAACATGCCGTTCTCATTTTCAATATCGACAACATCTACATCATTCATCAACAGCGCGTCGAGCACCGCTTCCTCGTCCTGGCCGGCAAACATCAAAATCGTCAGATGATCAAACATATGGCTCACCGAGCCCTGGGTGCCGATCTTGGTTTTGGTCTTGGTAAAGCAGAGACGCACATCGCCAAAGGTGCGGTTGGGGTTATCTGTCAGACACTCGATAATCACCATGCAGTTGCCCGGGCCATAACCCTCGTAGCGCGCCAGCTCAAAGTTTTCACCGGCGCCACCCTTGGCTTTTTCAATCGCTTTATCGATCACGTGGGTTGGCACCTGATCTTTCTTGGCGCGTTCAATCAAACTGCGCAGCGCCAGGTTGCCGGCCGGATCAAGCCCGCCCGCTTTGGCACAAACATAAATTTCGCGGCCGTACTTGCTGTATACCTTGGCTTTGGCATCCGAGGTCTTGGCCATTGAGTCTTTACGGTTTTGGTAGGCTCTACCCATATTCAATTCCAGTCCGACAAATTAAAGATCGGGATTCTACAACAGCCTGCGCGTCAGAGCATTCTAAAGTCGCTGCCGGCAATAAGAATATTAGTTAGAACAGGCCAGATCCTTTAAATCGGGTGTTTTTCGAGGCTTCAGAAAATCGAGCGCGATGCACCTTAAATCCAATATCCGCGCACAGTCGCCGGATTGCGCCTGCAGAGTAATATCGTTGGGTAGCAGGGCAAAGGCATCAATTTGAGCACTGCTCCAGCCACCGTGGGCGCCGTTTTCCAGTGCAAAGCTAAGCGACATCTTGGCGCTGTTGTCAGGGTTTTCCGGCTGATGGCCACCGTTTTGAGGATGTTGGCCACAGGCGATCAAGACACCGGCATCCGGATGGGCGCACAGACGTTTAAGGTCCTGGTAGACCATTTCCGGCCATGGATGCTCAGTGCCAACCAGTGCGGCGGGATTTTCGTGCAGATTGTATTCGCTGTGTGGTCGCCGCACCCGGATCACGCCACGGCTATTTAAAAAGAGTACTGCGGCAACGCCCGTTTCGATACATAGCGCCCGTGCCAACGTACTGCGCTGAAAGGTGGATAATGGTTGATTGAAGTAGAGCTGGGCCACAGGGCCGAGCGAGGCGACGCTTAAACGGGCGTTGGATTGTATCTGTGGCGGCTGGGGTTTGTGGTTGAGATTAGCCAGCAGCCGGGCAAAAACAGCCTGGGTCAGTTTGCCCCCAAGCATGCGAATGCGTTCCAGCTGAATGCCACTGCCCGCGGTTGTCTGGCAGTCAATGTCGCAATCGCAGTCGAGATGTTTTTCAAAGACCTCACAGGCGGCTTCGGCAAAGCTGGTTGAAAATGCCCGCTGATAGGGCGTGACATCCTCCTGCCCATGATCGGAGTAGATCCACAGATCATAGCGGCGGCGGCTGGTGCGCTGGGTTGCTCTCCAGATCCGGGCAATTGCATCGTCAATTCCACGCAACGTCCAGTGCGCAAAAAGCGAGCTGGGTCCGCGCCGGTGAGCCTGTTCATCATAGCCAAGAAAATTGGCGTGAATAATCGGCAGGCCGCGGGCGATATCGATTTTTATCCCGATAGTGGCCAGCTCGCGGAGCAAAATAACGATCAGCACGCGGCTGGGAATAAATTTCAGTTCCGCCCAAAAATTGTTGCCGAAAAACAACCCACGGGTGAAATCGACAATCGCCAGCACAACCTCTATCAACATCAGAGCAATGCAGCGCACAAAGCTGTAGAGATGCGAAACAATTAAGGTCAGTAAAATCATTGGTCGTGCGTCGCGAAGGGCACTGCCCCAACCCAGCGAGCTGGGGCAGAAGTGGGGTTCGGCGGCGCCACCGCTAAAATTGTCGGCATAGCAGCTTCCCCTGGCCAGCAGCGCTTGCGGGCACTGACTTTGCAGCCGGGTTTCCACCGCGGTTACCGCTGCGGGTTCAAACATACGCACTAACTGGTCGGAATCATGAGGCTTAAAATTAAAGCCAGGAACCACGGTTTTAAGTCCATAGAACAGCTCGCCCTGAGCCGCTGGCGTGGTGGATGGAACACCGGAATAAAGCGGATGTAGTTGGTAGTGTTCCGATTCAACCAGTCTTTGCAGAAAAGGCATTTCGCCGCTGGCGAGCGCCTTTTTCAATTCGCTGTGTGACAGACCATCGATCTGCAATATCACCAGCCCGGCCCTCGATGCGGGCTCGGTTGAGACCGACAGTTTCAGCAGCCGAGCCAACCATTCGCTGCGGCTAAACAGCCGTTGGCATCGTCTCAGTGCAGTTTCAATTCGGCTGAGCACGATTTAGCGGTCTGCAAGCAATTTGCGCCGCGAGTAGTCTGCCAAAATGGTGCGGCTGGCCGCGCTGGCAAGCCCTTCGATAATCGCCCACTCGGCTTTGATTAACTCCAGCAGGCGTGTGAGGTGGTGATCAGTTTTGCCGGGCAGGGCGCTCTTTTGTTCGATTAATGCATAGTAATGATCAAGCGCCTGACTGGCGGTGTGAGTCATGGAGAGTTGCTGGGCGGTTCGGTGGGCTGCCTGAGACAGGGCCAGTCGATTGAGTGCCGGTTGCTCGGCAACCCACTGCAACGCGGCAGCGA